>DYJK01000080.1 GCA_020723165.1 Melioribacter roseus
GAAAATAGAAAGTGGAACGAATATAGATATCCAGGATATATGGGGAGAAGTAGATAATACTACCGGCAAAACAACAATTCTTGCAGTTGCTTCTTTGCAAAATTATGGAAGAGCAATGGATTTGCTCAAGATTAGTAATGCTACAGTAACCAAATTAGATACTGCCGGGTTACATATTAACCAACATAGTATGTGGTTTAAATCAAATAAGAACTTTTATGTTGTAGGAAATGGTGTGTATAAAAAAAATAGTTTGACTGACCCAAAATGGATTTTGGAAAAGGGACATCCGTATTTATATAAAGAATCGATAAGGGGAAATGACTGGAATGATTTATTTGTAACTGGAGATTTTGGACTAGTCTCTCATTTTAATGGTTTGGATTGGAGACACTACGAAATAGAACTACCTTTGTCAAATTTATACTCGGTTGCAGTAAAAGGGAGTATTGTTGTAACAGTAGGTCAAGACGGGGATAATGCAGTAATAGCTATTGGGAAAAGAAACTAATGGGATAAAAGAAAGAGCTCCGCCAATAATAGCCCGGCAGTGCGGCAACACTACCGGGTAACGAAACAAAAGACGCCTCAATTTTTCACCTTTGGTGAAATACGCCTTTTTGTTTTCAGTGTAAATGTAACAAGAAAAAAGAGCAGAAAAAATTTTTAGTAACACTACGATATCTTTTCTCATCTCGTGTAGTTAATTTACTTCTATAATAGAATTATAACTATTGTTTAACCAACGAAAATCCTTTTATCGTTATAAAAAGGTGTAAATAAAATTACATTTTCAATTTGTTGTTTAAAGAGTAAATTCAATTAAAAGATTAATCAATTAATACTTATGATAAAATGAAAAGAATAATTATTCCTTCATTATTAATTATGACAGTACTTTTAAGCTGCAACACAACAGAACCGCCACCATTAATTGGCAGCATTAATATATCTGAAATTGATGCTGCGATAATAGAAACATATTTGAATATACAAATAGAAAATCCTTCTGTTAACAGAGAAGTTGTAATAGAAAGAAACGGGCAAAGGGTATTTAGCTTTGCAGCAACTAATACGGATACAGCGATAACTGATACCGGCTTAACGGAAAACGCAACTTACAAGTACAAAGCAAAATTGACCGAAAATGGCAAGTTAGTAAGTGAGAGCAGTGAAGTAGGCATAACTACCATGCAGTCAACCAGCCACAACTTTACATGGCAAACATTTACTTTTGGTGAGCATAGCAGCAGTAGTTTATATGATGTAGCGATAATAGATGAAAACAATATTTGGGCAGTTGGTGAAATTTATATGAAAGATTCTACCGGTGAGATTGATCTAAATGCTTATAACGCAGTACATTGGGATGGGACGAAATGGGAATTAAAACGAATCTATTATTATGGAAGTTGTAGCTTAGTAAAATACCCACCCCTGAAGTCAATCTGGGCTTTCTCAGAAGATAATATCATTATAACGAATGGTGGCAGTATTGGATGGTTTAATGGAAATATTGTTAATCTAGATTGTGAAATAAATCCGTTGTTAACTGGAGCAATAAACAAACTTTGGGGAAGCAGTCCAAATTCAGTTTATGCTGTTGGAAATGGAGGTAACATTGTCTTCTACAACGGTTCAAGTTGGCAAAAGATTGACAGCGGAACTGACACGAGATTAAGAGATTTTGCAAGCACAACTAACAATAAACTATGGCTAAGCGGTTACTCTTCAAATTATATGCAAAGTATTCTACTATCATTAGAAAACAACACTGTTACAAAAATCTGGGAAAGAGAAGGAACTTCAACTAATCCATACGGCGATATTATTCAAAGTATATGGGGAAAGGATAATAGACTTTACATTGTAAGTAATGACGGTGTTTTCCTCAAACATACTACAATGAATTTACCCGATAAGAAATTATCATTTAATCCTATATGGAAATATAGAATTACCGGAACAGATCATAATGATATTTACACAACGGGAGATAATTCAGTCATAATGCATTACAATGGAAAGGATTGGAAGGAAGTTTATCGTTGGAACAATAATTTATCAATTCAATACTCGGCAGCATCAAAAAATAATATAATGGTATCAGTAGGAACCGTAGTTCAAGATGCTATTTATCACAAAGCATCAATAATTATATTAAAAAGAAATTAGGAGGGGAATATGAAACTGCTAAAACTCATTTTTCTATTATTAGTATTTACTTTAGTTAAAGGTTATGGTCAAGAAAATGATTGCGCAACGGAGCTTCATTTAGGAGTTACATTACAACAAGCACAATCCGGAGATCTCAGTCTCTATAAAAGAAGCAGCTTTACTCCTCCTCTTCGTCTTGCTATTCATATAGTGAAATATTCAGATGGAAGCGGTGGAATCTCTGAAACAGAATTGAATGCTAAGATTAATGCTTTGAATAATTTTTTTAGTCAAGCATTAATGCAGTTTTACATATTCAAAACTGATGAAATATTAAATGATACTTATGCGGTTATAGAGAATCCTTTAGATTTAACAGAACCAAACGCATTAAGAGAAATAAATAGTATATGGGGTTGCATAAATATTTATTTTGTCCCACAAATGTATGGCGCCCATGGATTATCGAGTTTCAGTCCACGAGTAGATATTCCCAGCTTGTGGCAGACACAAGGGATATTAGTGCAGAATGATTCACCTAATACCACCCTACCTCATGAAATGGGTCACTACTTTGATCTTTTACACACATGGGAAAAATATTTTGGTAATGAAAATATAGAAAGAATTGCTGTGAATTGTAAAAACTGGGATATTGCTGGTGATCTTTTAGAAGGCACGCCAGCAGATCCATATTCAAGCAAAGGCGGCATTAATGATATAAACAGTAATTGTGAGTTTGTGTATAACTCATCTTACAAAGACGGTTGTAATCAGATTAATTATTCACCACTTACTGATAATATGATGATAACACAGCAAAAAGATAATTGCAGAACATCGTTTACTCAAGATCAAATGGAGAGAATGAACGAAACTCTAATGGATTATAGATATGATTTACTCTACAATGCTGTCTATTTAGAGAATTCTATTAATTCGAGCAATGCTGGCGGAACTCTTCATTTTGGCAGCCAAAATTATAATTCGGGGAGCTTTGTTTTGACACAAGATGGAAATTATAATATAGGAACTAATAATGAGCGGTTTTCAAATTATCAAAGCAGCGGATTGAATTATAAACACAATCAATGGAATAGTGCAAATGATGATTATTTCTTAATAAGAAGTGTTAGTATTACAAATGATAACAATCAATTTGCAAATTTTGATCCTTTAAAATATGCTAAGATTCAGGTTGGACTCGAGGGAGTATCCTTTTCAGGTCAGGGTACTTTAGAATTTCAGGATCCATGGTATGTTAAAAGTGATGGTACTCAACCCGGAAATTATTGGATGCAGTCAACATCACCGTTAGAACCGACCGGCAAAGCCGGTGCAACTGAAAAAGGAGTGTTTTTAAATCAAGATTACAACGTTCCAGGTCAGCCATACTACTCTGTTCGTACTCAGGCAACGCAGACTATAAATAATTATCCAGCCAATTTCCAATTCTGGAGAGCAACAATTGGGGAGTTTCAGAATGCAAATTCATTAACAACCGGTGTTGTATTCACTGATGTTAACGAACAAGTAACTGCTAACTTCAAAGGCAATTTAATTTCAGGCGACTACTATGGTTTTAATACTAACAGCCAAAGAAAAGTTGTAAGAACAGACAACGGACAGCTGCACATGGTATATGAATCAATGAATCAAGTTTGGTATACTCGAAGTACAGATGGGGGAACAACATGGCTTCAAGAACAAAAGGTTGATGATATATCTAATAATACAAAGAGTTGTTCAATTTCACAGAATTCTAATATTGTTTTTATTGTATATCAGAGCGATGCAATTCCAAGTATCCGTGCAGCAAGATTTAACAATGGTGTAAGAAGCTGGATAGCAGATGTTTATACGCTATCATCATACAGCTATAATACACAAGCGGTTATAGCTGCATATAGTAGTGAGGGAGCGTTGGTTGTTTTCAAACCAACTTCAACTTCTCTTTTACGTGCCAGAAATGTACGTTGTTCAGGTTCGTTATGTAGTGCTTGGACAATCGGGACAGATTTTCAGATAGACTATTCAACTACGAGTAGTACTAATGCAAGTCTAGTTTATCTCAACCAATTTAATTTTTTAGCATTTCAGAACGGAACAAGTGAGATAAGATATGTAAAATTCACAGCCGGGATCGACTCTTATTCACCTCAAGAAACTAGTATAGTCTCTTCTGTTTCAGGGTTCACTAACAATCAATCACCATCCATTTCAGTTCAAGCCGAAAATCCCGTAATAAGTTGGAACGGTTTTAATACGTCAGTTCCTTCTGCAGTTGTTAGAAGAAAAGTTGGCAGTACGTGGTCAGGTTTCAACTCATTCGGCAATAGCACCGTTCGATATACTAATAACAACTCAAGAAGGGATGGAGGCGAAGGAAGTATAATTGCCTGGTGTAATATGTACAACGAGCACAAGTTTGTTAAATTGGAAAACGGGCTGTATAGTTCAATCATGACCTTACCTGAAAGTGGTGGTAACGGACAAATACAAATAAGTAATGGAATCGATTTTTCATATATTAAATCAGTTGTATTCAAATCACCAATATCTAGTATTTATACAGTGAAGCCGGTAAACTATAACTTCCAGACTTTACAGAAAGTGAGTAGTGAACAAATCATGAATTATGGAAGAACTGTTGTTGTTCAGAAAGACAAAAAGAATTTCGTTTACTACCTAGGCGGCGTAAAAGTTGACGGTGGAAACATTAAGTTCAAAGATTTTGTTGATACAATGAAGATAGAAAATTCAGAGATAATGGGTGAAATAATGTCAACTGAATATTTTCATCTTACACCTAAAAGTGAATTAGAATTTGCAAACGTATACTATGCTTTTGATGATGACGAATACAAAGAATGGAAGGAAAATAATGCTCAATTTAAGATAGAACTTGTAAACCTGAGTGGAAAAACAGTTATGGGAGAATTCAACTCATCTAAATTTGAACAAAGCATAATAACCGATGATGAATTATTTTACAAAGTAGATTGTAGTAATATGGAAGAGGGAACTTACTATTTAAGAGTAAAATGTAAAGTCAATGGAGATGCAAAATATTTTGTTAATAATGTTATGTATGAAGATATACCAAATTTAAGTAAAAAGACCTATGAAGAAATTAAGATCAAAAGTAACGGAACACCAAATGATTATCACCTGGGAAATAACTACCCGAATCCATTTAATCCAACAACAGTCATTAGTTTCAGTTTACCAAAACAAGAATATGTCACTTTGAAAGTATATGATGTGCTCGGTAAAGAAGTAGCGGTGTTGGTTGACGGTGTACAAAACAGTGGTAGGCATGAAGTAATATTTAACGCTTCAGAACTTGCAAGCGGAATTTATTTCTATACACTTAAAACCGGCAAATTCACGCAAACCAACAAGATGATACTTGTGAAATAATTTTTCTAAAACGGGAGCGAAAAAATCTTTTTCGCTCCCATAATATACTTTTTCGAGCGGTGTATATTTTTATGTATTGAATGCCGGCCAATATTATCAATCAAGAAAAATGCTGCTGCTGAAATAAGATTGATAATCAGTTTATAGAAATCATTTTATATAATCAGTTTACTTTCAAGATACATATTTATATTTTTTGATTAAGGATGAGCGACTTATCATTCATAAAAAATAGATGCTTCCTCTCATACCAGAATGGACATATCACTACGGCGAATTTTGGCGCGCTATTAGAATCCGAAATCTTTGGTTTATACGATTAAGATATTTAGCAGTTCTTATGCTGGTGGGTTTTCTTGTAATAGGTGAATTACTTCTCAACTTTAATCTTACGCAGACACAAATAATTGCCATTTCACTTATCTCATTCTCAATACTTGTTTATAATCTTATAATTCACAGAGTAAGAAAATATGTAGGCTGCGACCCAAAAAGATTTAACTGTCTCCACCTTTCACTAATCCAAATGATGTTGGACCTTATAATGCTGATGTTCGTAGTTTATTACACCGGCATTATCGGATCCCCGTTATACATGTTCTTCATATTTCACATGATAATCGGGAGTTTGATTTTACCCGGATATTTAATTTATACAGCAGCCGGTTTGGTTAGCGTTACTTTCTGTCTACTCGATTTTTTACAGAGATACAGTTTAATTGAAAGTCATTTAATACAAGGGTTGTATAACTATCATCGCCCACAAACAGTTACTTATGATATTATATTCATGATTGTATTCACGCTTATGCTTTTTGTAAGTGTATATATTGGTAATAAAATTTCAAGACAGCTTTACAAAAGGGAACAGCAGTTAAGAACAACATTAGAAAAACTTAATGAAGCAGAAGTAGCCAAACAAAAATATATTATGGGCGTAGTACACGAAGTTAAGACACCGGTTACGGCAATTCATTCCATAATAGATATTATACTAAATAAATTTACCGGGCCAATTAATGAAGAGGTAGAAACAAAATTAAAAAGAGCGCGAATTAGAACCGATGAAACATTAAATCTGTTGAATGATGTACTCCAAATTTCCAAATTAAAACTATTAGATATCAGGAACACAGAAGAGATTGATTTGAACGAATATTTAACTTCGCTATTTGATAAGCAGCATGAATCGGCAAAATCAAAAGAAATTGAGCTGGAATATGTTGATAAGCGGACAATTAAAAAATTAATAAAATCCGATCGTTTATTATTGGAACTAGCGCTATCTAATATTCTTTCAAATGCAATTAAGTATAGCAATAAAGGTGGGAAGGTTGAAGTATTGTTGGAGAATAATTCCGATGGCGTAATCCTGGATATTACTGATAACGGTATTGGAATACCAAAAGATGATCTTAAAAAAATCTTCAGCCAGTTTTACCGGGCATCTAACATTGATAAAAATAAACATGAAGGAACGGGAATGGGATTGGCGATTGTAAAAGAAATTATTGAAATGTTAGGAGGCGGAATTAATATCGAAAGTCCTTCGAGATTAGCTGATGAAAATAATCCCGGTACAAGTTGTAAAATTAAATTGCCCTACAACTTTAAGCAAAGTAAGTACGATATTTTTGAAGTTAATAACCAGGAATACTTATCCAACAATAATAATCTTTAGGAAATTTGCCAACCGCTTCTTTAGCACTATTTTCGTCTTTGAACATACCAAACATAGTTGAACCGCTTCCGGACATCATTGTGAATAAACATCTGCTTTCTTTGAGTGTATATTTAATCTTCTCTAATTCAGGATATTTATCGAATGCATAGTTTTCGAAATCATTTTTAACAAACTCATCCATCATGTTGTAATTTAATCCCGTTTCCTTAATCGCAGTTCTATAATCAAACGTGTTTTCCTTCGGTTTAATATTCTCGAATGCTTCTTTAGTAGATATTTTTATTCCCGGGTTAATGATTAGGATTGGCTCATTAATCTCTAACGGAATCTCATTTAATATTTCACCTCTTGATGTGCCGATAGCCGGTTTTGCCCTAATAAAAAATGGTACATCGGAACCTAGCTGTAAAGCAAGTTCAATTAGCTGATCATGTTTAAGATTGAGTTTAAACATCTCATTTAGGGAAATAAGAGTTGCAGCAGCATCAGAACTGCCGCCGCCTAAACCGGCTTGAGATGGAATATTTTTTTCTAATGTTATCTTTACATTTATTCTTTTACCAAATGTTTTTTCTAACAGTATTTTTGCCTTCACTACAATATTTTCTTCATCAGTTGGTATATCCTCACTATCACATATAAATTCAAAATTATTAGATGGTTCAAAAGTTAATTTATCGTACAAATCAATTATTGGATAAAACAAAGTTTTGAGATTATGATAGCCATCCGGTCTTTTTGAAACGATAAACAAACCGATATTAATTTTAGCCGGGGCTTTAATTTCGATATGCTTCATCAAAATACTCTTTGATTTTTTTTGTATGAGCCGGCGATGAACCGCAGCAAGAACCTACGTAAAGAGGATCATATTCTAAAAGAGGTTTAATATTCTCAATATAATCGGATGGATCAATTCCGCAAGTAATAATTTCATCTGTAATATTACCGGCACCGCAATTAAAATAAAAGCCAAACCGATCCGGTAAAATGTTAGTGTCGGTATATTTGAAAAAGGTTGAGTGTTTGATACAGTTAAATCCAACAGCGATAGGATTAAATGATTTAACAAGTTCTATTACTTCCGATAACAGTTCACCGCTTAAAATTTTGAGTGAATCTAAAAAATAAATATTCATTGCATAGGGGAGTGAATTATTATTACAAAACTTACAGATCAATTCAATCTCATCCCAATGACTCTGTGTCTCGTTCCAAACTACATCTACATTGTTTTCCCACAGCAGCTCGATATGTTTTTTGTGGTTGTAGTCCAACTCATATTCTGTTATAGTTCTTTCAACCTGGTAACAATCTTCCGCCGGGGGATTGCAGCCGGCTACGATAATATTATTTGAGTTTAGAGATCCTAATGCTTGTCGAACTGATGAAGAAACTAATTGCTCTGAAGTCAAATCATATTTACTTCTCTTTACTGCTACCGGGTTAGTCCTGAATGTATTTGTTGTGATTATATCTGCCCCGGCATCAATGTAATCTTTATGGATATTTTTTATGGCATCCGCATTATCAATATTTAATTTTGAGTACCAGAGATTTTTATCGGACGGGAATCCTTGCTGCTGTAATAAACTTCCCATGGCACCATCTAAAATAAGAGGTCTCTTAAGAAATGATCGTTGCTCAAGTAGGTTTTTCCTATCCAATCTTTTTCCTATCGAAATAGTTTAGTGTCTCTAAAACTATTTTTTCCAGGTCAATCATTTGGATACATTCCAAGTTATACGGGCAAACCTTTTTCCAGCAAGGCGCGCAAAACAACCCTTCTGGAAATAATTTAACTCCACGGTCATAAAGATCAATCTCCGTCCAGCAGCTTAAACCGAACCAGGCAACAACAAACTTTTTGAGAGCTATAGCAAGATGCATTCCGAAAGAATCCCCGGTTATAATAACTTGTGGTATGCTTTCATAACATACACCTTTTCTTATACCATGATTTGTTGGAGTGCTGATTATTTTTCCTTTGAAGTTGCTTTCAATTATTGTGTTTCTTTCCTCATCCTCTGGTCCGCCAAGAAGTAGAATCTTAAACCGTTTATATGATAAAAATTTTTCGATAAGAACTGAGTGTTGATCAATAGTCATTTTCTTGTTAGGAAAGAGTGTAGAACAGCCGGTATTAAAACCGATCACTTCATCATTTTCGGTAATACCAATTTGGCTTTTGTAATCTGCGATAAAACTAAGCTCATCATCAAAAAATCTGAAAGTGTATTCATCGCGTTTATAATCAAGATTAAAAGTTTCAGCAAGATAATCTTGCCCGGTGCGCTGATTAACCTTAAATTTTAGATGATCGTCCATTCCGAGCCGGTAGTTGTATTCCGCACCTTTATTCAGTGGGATGATCTGCCCATTTTCATTTATACCAAAACCTAATTTTTCTTTAGCGTTCAACTGCATGGTTAAAGCACCGGACCGCGTAGATTTGTCAACATTTAAGACAAGATCGAATTCAATATTGTTAAGAATTAGGATGCTTTCAAAATCGAAAGGGAGTACTCTATCTATGTAGGGATTATTTTCAAGCAGTCCGACTGCATTTTTTAGTGTAATCCAGTAGATGGTAGACTCTGGATACTTACGTTTTAAGCCGGGCAGTTGGGCAGTGGTCATTAAAACATCGCCCATGGCATCAAGATTAATGATCAATATTTTTTTGCCAATCAGGATATAAGTTTTACATCCGTCTTCCCAGCAGTTATGATCCGGGAAACAAGGTTTGTACCCATTAAAATTTTTGCAGTCATGAATTTTGTTTGTGCTCATAGTAAATTTTCTCGAAGAATGGAAGGAATTTAATTTTTACTTCGTCAAATTTAACATTTTTTAACGTAGGTTCTAAAGTTGTTACAGAATCGAATTTGGATTTATATGGATACCAGATTAGATCGCTGGTATTATATTTCACATAAATTCCAAAAGTTGGCACTTTGAAAGCTGAAGCAATATGTACTATTGATGTATCAGGCGTAAACAAAAAATCTAATCGGCTTACCATTGCTGAAAATATGTCAAAAGAAGGATTATAAAAGATCGGGATATTGTTTTGTGAAACCTCAAGTGCTAATTCTAAATCCCGTTCAACGCACATGATTAATGGGATAATTTCGTAGTCCTTAAGCAATTCAACCAATGATTTATAGTTGTCAGTTCCCCAAAAGCGTGCATCACTGCCGGCTGAAATATTTATTCCGAATATGAATTTTTGACTGCTTAAATTTTTACTAATGAAACTATCAATGAAATTTAATGACTCTCTGGATGGCTGATACTTTATATTAACATCTGGAGAGACCGGCTTAATATTAAATGCTTTACAGAATTCCATTACACGATCTATTACATGGTATTTTGATGCATCAAGCCGCATAATTATGTTCGAATAAATTTTTGCATTGGACTTATCAAACCCTATTTTATACTCACTCTTTGTTAGTGCCACTATATAGCTTACAGTAGTTGAAACATCATCGTGAAGATCAATAATTGCGTCAAAGTTGAGTTCATTTAATTTGTTTATCAATCCCTTTTGGGATTTTATTCTCTTGTTGTAAACAATAATTTCATCGCACAATTGAGAATTATTAAAGATGAAATAATTTTGTTCACTTGCCAGAACGTAGATCATGCACCCGATTTGTTGTTTCAGTTCGTAAAGCAATGGGGTTGTTACAAGGGCATCGCCAATCCGGTTTAACCTTATAAAAAGTAATTTTGAATTTTTATCGAGAACCGGGTAGTTAGATTTTTTCTTAGTCCATTTAAATAGAAGAAGAAGTTGTAGAATTATTTTTCTGATAATTATTTCTATTTTTTTCAAATTAAAATTGTAATTTATTTTTAATAATGAGTTTATCAACCTTCTCGATCACACGATTAATCGGAAGATCACGAAAACATTCGTGCATTTTTGGACAAGCTAATAAATTGCAGATTATGCAATCCAACTCCGCTAAATTAATCCATTCATGTTTATCGCCAAACGGACCTTGTAGTGCCGGGTCAGTGGGACCATGAATACTCAGGGTAGGGGTGCCGACTGCTGTTGAAATATGCATCGGTCCGCTGTCGTTAGCAACAATAAATTTACAATTAGAGATTAATGCTGCCATTTGTCTTACCGTTGTAGAAGGAGCAATAAAAGCAGAATCCCCAAGAAGTTTTTTTATCTCTACCGCATCATCATGATCACTGGGACCCCATAATATCAAAGCTTTGATAGGATACTTTTTAATTATTTCAGCACCAAAATTTGCGAGAATATCCGGGTCGCATTTTTTTGATTGCCATCCGCCGGAAGGAGAAATTCCAAAGAAAGAGGTATTCACTGGAATGTTTCTCTCTATCCAATTTTCTGCAAATATTTTATCATCATCACTTATATGGGAATATAGATTTTCTTTTTCGTGTGATAATCCAATTAATCTTAGGAATTCAAGATGTAATTTTGCAGAATGGAATCTTCCTCTTTCAGATGGCCCAGATAAATTGTATGCATACCTTCTGCCGCGATATGGAAAACCGCACCGGTATTTTGCTCCACTTAAAAATGTGATCTGCGCTGTGGTAGGGTTGGAATAGAAATCCAAGACCAAATCGTACTTTTGTTTCCTGATCTGGTTAATAAGCTTAAACCTATCGACAAATTTTCTGGGAAACGTAATAACTTGATTTACTGATTCTAAACCTTCTAAACCGGCTTTTGATGGAGGATCGGTAAGATAATCGATGACAGAATCAGGGAAATCAATTTTGAGATTATCCAGAACTATTGTGGATAAGACAACATCGCCTATACCACGTAGTTTTATTATTAATATTTTTTTTACGGCTTCTTTGTTAATCAAGGATTTTACTACGTTTATTAGTATTTAGTTATGCAATTGTTAAAGTTAACAATAATCATAAATTGTCAAAGAATAATAAATAGAACGCAGATTGTTATGATCTTCTATGATTAATTATGATCATTAAAATATTTAATAGAAGTCCTTTTTGCCAATTTATCATAACGTCATTTTAGAATAATATGGTTTACATATTTTCAATCAATTCACAGCCGGCTGGTATCTCCGGCGGAACCATGATCACCTCTTCACGAAGCAAAAATACTTGTCCGGGGTTTAGGTCTTTTTTCTTTACGACGTATTTTTTAAAAGTATAAGCAACCGGGGTTAACTTTGAAGTTTTCGCTTTACTGTAATATGCAGCTATAGAAGCAGCTTTTTTTATAATGCTTTTTGGGACAGCTTCTTTAGTATTTTCAACTCTCAATACAACATGTGAACCCGAAACACTCCGCGCATGAAACCAGAGATCATTCTGCTTAGCAAATCTTGTTGTTAAAAGATCGTTATTCTTACTGTCTTTACCCACAAACAGATTATATTTCCCATCGATCAAGAAATGTCTGAAATTATTTTTTTCGGCAGTATTATCATGTGTCATTTTTGTCTTAATCTTTAGTTCTTTTTTAATAGGGGATAATTCACTGGAAGTTTCGGTTTTTTCGAGTCTCAACTTTGTTTCCAACAGCTTATCGTACTCACTTTTTGCTTTGATGAATAATTCCTTAGACTTCTCATAGTTAATTCGTTCCGACTTAGCTTTATCGAACATTTTTTTTACATTTTGGTCGGGTGTAAGTTTTTCATCGATATCAATTTTTATTTTCTCACCGGAATCATAATATTCCAACTCTATCGATTTCATCCCTTTTTTAATTTTTGAGATAGAGTTTAATAATAAGTTGGCATTTTTATAATACACTTCCTCTTTAGAACCGTCATCAATTCTTGATTTCAAATTATTAAGTTTATTTGATAACCGTTCAATCTCATTTTCAATATGTCTCTCTAATTCAGCTCTTATATTTTTTTCTTTTGTTCTGTTGTATTGAAGAGTTAGATAATAATTCAGAGCGTCAAAATAGTTGTCAAAATTATTTGCATCCCTACTGTTTTTTGATTTTAAAAAAGTTGTAGGTTGAAAAACCGGTAAACCTTTGTCTTCATCGAAGCACACAGCGATATCATCACTGATAATCTCGTTGATGATAGCTTTCAATCCATTATTATCTTGATAACCTCTTTTATCAATTTCATGTTTAATATTTTTATCAATAAAGCGGTACTTTGCAATAAAATTGTTGTATGGTAATAATTCTAAATCTATCAGCATCGTATCGGGTGTAAAGCAAAAATTAGTGTTCTTCAGTTCTTCATATAGTTCGGTCAAATTCTCTTTAACATTTTTTTTGAACGGAATAAGTTTTTTATCACGGTCAATTAAAATAACATTGGTACCGGAACCCCTAACCAGGAAATATAATTCGGAACGGTCGCAACCGATTTTAATGATTCGATCATTTTCTGCAATTGATACGGATAAAATTTTATCGGTCAAATATTCCTTGAAAAAATTCTTTGTATTCTTTTTTGCCTTCGAATGATCACTTTTTGTAGTTATATAACTTAGCTGCGGATGTGTTGATATGATCAGATGAAATTTTTCAGAATCTTCATGAGTAATGTGCATAAATAACTTGTCTTTCTCTTGTGTGTAGATTTCAAGTATTGTTTCGTTCTTTACGAGATGTGATAACTCATGGACTGATCTTAGTAAGTAAAGGTAGTTCTTAAACATTATTTTGTTGTACTAATTTTATTTTTTCTTTCATCCGAAGTCATTTCAAAAATATTCTTTAATAATAAAATTCCAGCTTGTGTAAGAGAAACATTACGTCTGTTCATAACAGCACGGATAACTTCGATTGCTTTTTCGAAATCATATTCAACCAAAGATTCCGAACCGCCCCATGTAAATGAAGGGAGATATTTACCCGGGAAACCGCTTCCAAATACATTACAACAAACACCAACAACCGAACCGGTATTGAACATTGTGTTGATTGCCGTCTTTGAGTGATCACCCATAATCAAACCGACAAATTGTAAACCGGAATTAACAAGTTTATCGTTGATGGGAACATCAACAATTCCATAATTGTTTTTTAGATCGCTGTTATTTGTGCTTGCACCAATATTTATCCAGCTTCCTAAATATGAATGTCCCAGAAATCCTTCATGCTGCTTGTTGGAATAAGAATGAATTATTGAATTTTCAATCTCACCGCCGACTTTGCAGACCTTACCAACAGATGTACCATGATAAATAGAAGTGTGCATCTTTATCACAGAATCATTACCGATATAAGCCGGACCCTGGATGGATGAGTGAGACATGATGCGTGTGTTTTTACCGATGTAGATCGGGCCATCGCTCCCATCTAAAAATGTAAACGGATCAATTGTTACACCTTTTTCAATTATAACATTTTTCTTGTTCAGTATTTCAACAGATTTAAAACTTAATGTCTTATGATTTTTTCTCGACCTAATTGTTCCGAAATCGGATGATATTTCTTCAGCATTATTGTTGATCAAATCCCATGGGTAATTAATCAATCGAATATTTATTTCTTTAGAGGGAAGATCGCCAAATGAATTTTGATCAGTAACATCGTTTAATCCCTCTTTAAACTTCTTAATATTATCTTTAGTCAATTTAGCAGCGACAATCGAATTATTTGCTGTCAATATTGAATCATCTTTTAATTTAGAAATAATTTTTACAGAAGCATCATCAATCAATACTCTTCCGTTGATAAATAATATATTGTCGTAATCAAAATTGTTCACTGTACTTTTTTCTTTTTCTTGCACTACTTGTGTAAGGTAAGCGCGGTTATGATATATTATCCGGCTGTTTGGAAACCTGGCCGAAATTTTTTCGCCAAGACTTAATATTCCGCACTGTAAATCATATACCGGCCTGGTATAGACAAGGGGGTGAAGATTTCTAAAACCTTCATCTTCGAACAAGCAGATTGTTTGTTTCATGGTTAGGTCAATTTATTCATTTATCTTAATCCAAACTAAATAAAAAAAAGACTTTTGGCAAAACAACTTAAGTTATAACCAAAAAGTTTTATAATTTTGCAGATAGAAAACGGTTTGATATATTTCCTATATGAAAAAGATTCCAAAAAAATACTGGGTAATTCCCTTGGTAGGGTTAATCTCTGTAATGGTTGTCCTTATCATAATCGATACAATAGTGCTTCCATATTATGTAAGTGCTTCCGAATATAATGTGCCCGATGTAGTTAACTTGCACAAGGATGAGGCAATCCGGATTTTGAAAAATCTAAATTTAAATCCGATAGTTAGTACTTCACGGTATGATCAGAATTTTGAAAAAGATCACGTGATGTTTCAAAACCCGTATCCAAATACCTTAGTAAAGGAGGGAAGAAGGGTCTATCTTACGGTCAGTGGCGGTGAACAGACTGTTAAAATGCCTTTTCTTCTAAACAAAACTATCCGCGATGCACAGATTACATTAGAAAGAGCCGGATTAGTTCTCGATTCCATCGAAGAAGTAGAATCTGAATTACCAACTAACACTATTGTAGAACAGCAATACCCTGAAGGTAGAGATTTATTTCAGGGTACATCAGTTTCTGTTAAAGTGAGTGTTGGTCCAAAATTAGGAATGGTTCGTGTTCCGAATCTTCTTGGTAAATCTTTAACCGATGCTGAAAATGTATTAAGGTCGTTATCGCTACACATTGGGGTAAAAACTTTTATTCAATCAACAACTTTATTACCTAATACAGTAGTAGATCAGCAGCCAAGTCAAGATGACTTAGTTGAAGTTGGCGACAGCATAGATGTTGTATTAACACAAAGTAAATCGAACAGATAAAATGACAAATCAAAAAATTATTGCATCATCAATATTAGCGGCAGACTTTTCGAATCTTTCGCAGCAAATAAGATATACTGAACTTGGCGGGGCAGATTGGATCCATTGCGATATTATGGATGGGAAATTTGTACCTAATCTTACATTTGGCCCATTAGTTGTTGAAGCAGTAAAACGAATAACAAGACTGCCGATTGATGTTCATTTAATGATTAAAAACCCGAACTCTTTAATTGAAGAGTTTATAAAAGCCGGTGCAAATTTTATAACTGTTCACCAAGAAGAAGAAATTCATCTCCACAGAACATTAAACAGAATAAAAGAGCTGGGAGCGAAAACCGGTGTGGCATTAAATCCATCTACGCCGGTTGATACATTGAATAATGTTCTGGAAATGATTGATCTTGTATTGATAATGTCTGTTAACCCGGGTTTTGGAGGGCAAAAGTTTATCACCAACTCTGTTAAAAAGATTAAAGAATTATCTGCTCTACGCAAAGAGTATGGTTATAATTTCCTTATTGAAGTTGATGGCGGTGTATATAAAGGCAACATTAAAGAAATTTCAGATGCCGGGTGTAATGTATTTGTAGCCGGTTCGTCAATATTTAGAAACGATAATATTACTGCGGCTACGATTGAATTAAAAAACTTAGTTATTAGTTGATTTTGTCCATATTGTACACGCCAACTATTAATTGTAAATATTAACTCCTTTTCGTAAATATTAATAGTTATTTTCATTTTTATCCTTAACAAAAGAGGATAGTTTGATAATCCAGCTTGTCGATATTTTTTATCCTAATGTATTCAGAAGGTACAGCGCCAAGTACAATATTTTTAGGAATCTTTATGAAAAGGATCTGCTTGGTCTCGAAATAAGAGATATCGATTTTAAGTTTGCTCAAAAGGTTAAAAAAATCATTCTAACAAAAAAAGAAATATGCTATCTAAACATAAAAGAGAACAAACAAATTGTTGATCTGCTTGCGTTAGGTTCGTACGGAGTATTTAAGGAATTAGCAAAGGAGATAATTGCGCTGGGTAATGAGGATGTCGGTTTCAAAATTAAAAAGGTTATTCAAAA
>DYJK01000081.1 GCA_020723165.1 Melioribacter roseus
AATATTCTGTGACTCGTTTACCTTCATCCTGATTGCATGTACCAATGATTTGATTGACTATTAACTTTCCGCCCGGTGATATTACTTTTTTGTAGATAAAGTTTACAGAAGGATTGCCAACCAGTTTTTTTTGCGGAAAATATTTTTGAAAAATATCACCCACTTTGTTTTGAATATCAATAATTTGTAGATCAGAGGGTAATTCCAAACCGTTAACAATAAACATTGTTGCATTGCCGGTTTCATAATCGTTATGGTTAACAAAAACGATTTCCCCATTATTAGATATTTCTGAATGAATTTTATTACTCAATCTATAAGTATGACTTGTTCGGAAGGCAAGTGCATGCCTTGTATATAGCTCGATCTCTTTCGCTTCTGCAGTTTTATTTGTAATTGTATAACTTATAACTATAGCTGGTTTATCTTTCGTGAACGCGTAAGAAATTTCAACCTTTTTCTGATCATCCTCTTTTGAAAAATCAACCGAGAAAGGTGTTAAATTAAAAGCAAAGGATTGAGTGTTAAACAATTCTAATTCTTTACCGTCAAAATTTAACCCAACGTCCATTGCATAAGTTGTATCTCTCCGCCAGTAATCTGTGCTCAAATCAATACTATTTGCAACCGGGTAGTAAAAGCTAAAACGCTGTGGTACCGGGCAGCCGTGATGAAATTCTATACCGGCGTAAAAACTCCCAACTTCGATTTTCGCATCGCCATTGTAATTAATTGTAAGTTTTTTTTTATCGGAGTTTCCGTTACTTATCACCGATAGACTACAAATAATTATTAACGAGGAAACTATTCGTATATAAAATTTAGTTTTCATTTTTAATTTCAGGTTAACCGGTTAACTTTTCGAGCAGTTCATTCAAATCAACCGAGGCAAAACTGCTTGCATAGTCCGACATAGCATACGGGAATACAAGATCTTTACCATTAATAACACCGCCGCATGTATAAACGACATTAGGCACATAACCTTCACGTTCATTTTCATTTGTTTCCAGCAGTGGTTCTTTTAACCTCCCGATTAATTTTGTCGGATTATTCTTATCGAGAAGAAAAGCACCAATTGCATAACGACGTGCAGCACCAACACCGTGACTAAAGCAAAGCCAACCTTTTTCAGTCTCAATCGGCGAGCCGCAATTACCGATCTGAAAAAATTCCCACGGGTATTCCGGTTCCATCAAAAGTTGTTTGGTTTCCCATTTATAAACATCATCTGAAAACATGATGAAATTATTTTCATTGTCCTGACGAGAAAGCATTGCATATTTACCGTTAATTTTTCGGGGGAAGAGAGCCATCCCTTTATTCTGAACTTCAGTACCTTTAATCTTGCCAATTCTAAAATTCAAAAAATCTCTTGTTTGTAAAAGCTGTGTTGCAATATTGTGCCCGTCATAAGCACAATAAGTCGCATAATATATAGATTCATTATTTTCATCTTTGAATCTGACAAAACGAGCATCCTCTATTCCATTAGACTCTGACGGCAATTGCGGAAAAAGTACCCGTTCTGAAATATCATCGTCATTATTGAATTTGGCTTCGTAGAGATCATCGGCTAATACTTTAATTTCGGGCATCTCAACAAATTTAGAAACGTTATCAAGTTTAATATTGCTGCCAGAATCAATTGTTCCACTCCTAAACATTAGCGATGAAACATGTCCTTCACCAACAGCACGCAGACTGATTATGAATCGTCTTTCCCCTACCGGTAAATTTGATTGATCAGGGTGCCATACCATTGAAGGATTGAAAAGAGCAGCACATTCAAGTGAATATTCGTTCGAGAAATAAGAACCGATCAAGAGTTTCCTTTTATTCGATACGTCTTCAAGTTTGGTATTATATTTTTTTACAGATTTGTATCTTCTTAAAAAAAATTGTTCCATTCTTTTATGACGTAAAGAGTACAATTTTTCCACTTCCCCATATTCATTTATAATATCATTTTCAGACAGAGATAAAATCCTTTCGAGTATTTTAGAAATTCTATTTTTATTGCCGGGTTCAAATGGTCTAAAAATTACTTTCGTTTGGTCCGGTTTAAGAATTACGCCGGTTCTTTTAACTCTCATTGCAACTTACCTTCATATTTAATTATTCCATTTAGCTTCTTCAGTGCAGTGCTATTATTCCCGATAATTTGAAGTGTTAATAGTGCTTCAATAGTAGATTCGGCGCCGGAATTTTTATTAATTTCTTTTTCACTAATGATCCCGTCATAACATATTCCGTTTTTCGGGGAATACATGCTTACGTTTGCCGGGTTATTGCCTAAAAGCCATGATGCGATATCAGCAGCCAGTAACGAATATTCTTCATCACCGGTCAATTCAGCAGCTTTTAATGTTGCATAAACCATTGGTCTGATGCCGTAAGCAATCTGTGAAAACTTCTTTTCTGTATCGAGAACTATTTTCCCATTTTCTTTTTTAATAGTGAATTCGTTGTAAAATTTATTCTTTAGAAGGAATTTGTAGAAATGGTTTATTTCATTTAATGCAGCGTTTAAATATTTTTTTTGATCTGTTATTTCATAAGCACAAAGGAGTGAGTACGATTGAGAATTTCCCCAAGCGTGCCATAAATTTTCCCAACTCATGAATGCATAGTATGGGAAATTTGCCTTGTCCCCCTCTTGCATTAAAAGAATTCCTTCGCAAAAATCATTTATAAGATTTATCACGGAGTCGTCTCTAAATAATGTATTGTATTCACATAAAGAAATCACAATCAAAGCCGCTTGATCAGAAGCATATTGATATGGCAGCCAGGAAGGTCGTACGAATTCGTTTAAGTCAATTTTCTTCCTATCGGATTGGAAATGAAGTTTAATAGCAGAGGTTGTTTTTTTTATAGCACTTTCAATCCTTACGGATAATTCTTCATTTTCATCTTTGAAAAATTTATATGATTCTGTTAATGCCCACAAAGCACGCCACGACCACCAATCTGCTTCGGCTTTACTATTCTGGTGAGTTTTGTTAATAGTGTAGTTAGGGAATATGAAATTGTAGAAGAAACCATTTTCAGACTGCAAGTGCAGAACAAATTCGATTAACTTTTGTGCTTTATCATTAGCAGATGAATCGTTAAACTGTTTTGAGTATTTTATATAAAATATTGCGGCACGCGCAGCATCGTCAACACAAGCAACGCCTTCATCACCATCTCCGATCCATTTATAATCGGGATATTCACTATAAATGTGAATAATACCCATCTTTTTCCCTTCAACAGAAATCTCTTCGTAAAGCCGGTCCAGGTGTTCTGTGTTGATAAATGTTTGTTGTGCGTTCTCGTTCTTATATGAACACCCAAGAACTGATAGAGAAAGAATTATTGCAAAAAATTTAATAAAGAATTTCACAAAGGGACCCCTACTCATTTACAAACAGATAGTAAATAATCTATTGATGTTTCAGCAACACAAATATTTGTGTCTGCACCGGAATAATAAATTTTTATACTGCCGTTCGTTTCTTCAATCCAGCCGCAAGAAAAGACTACGTTTGGAACATCTCCGTTCCTTTCATAATCAAGTTCGGGAGAAAGAATGGGTTCCTTAGTTCTGCCTTTTACTATCCAAGGACTTTCGATATCAAGAAGTACTACACCTATTTTATATAAAGTTGAGATTCCGAAACCGCGCGTACCATGGTAGAGCATCAGCCAGCCTTCTTTTGTTTTTATCGGTTGACTTGATGAACCGATTTTATCATTTTCCCACGTGCCGGGTAGTGGTCCCATCAACATTTTATAATTTCCCCAATGTAATAAATCAGGACTCTTGCTTATCCAGATATCACGGCGTCCTTCGGCAGAAGGTCTGTCAATCTTCCAATAAAATCCATCAATCTTTTCAGGAAAGATTGCACAGTCTTTATTAGAAGGTTCGTTAATAGGTCCATGTATAATAAATTTATTAAAATCTTTTGTCTCAGCAAGAATAGTCAGCGGCATGTATTTCGAATAACCGGTATAGGTTAGGAAATAACTGTTGTCAATTTTAGTTATCCGTGCATCCTCAATCCCCCATTCAACATATTCAAAAAAATCTTTGTGATCTTCCGGTATAAGTGTCGGTTTCGAATCCACAACAAAATTGTAACCGTCATCACTTATTGCTTTTACTAATGATGACCTTCCATTCGGCATTTCAACTCTGCACATAAGTAAATATTTACCGTTATACTTAACAGCACCCGGGTTAAATATACTGTTAACTTTGAACGGAACATTCTCTTTAGTAAGAATCGGGTTCTTTGTGTATTTAATGATTTCCATAATTAGAGCACCTTGGTTTAGTGAAAGTCTATTTTTTCATTCCTTCATACCTGATGAAGCCATACTTTGTATAAAATATTTTTGGAAGAAGATGTATGCAGCAACTATCGGTAGAGCAAGCATTGTAGCTGCTGCAAGTTTAACACCAAGTTGGGATTCAGCTCTTCCACCTACAGCAAATAATGTTACCAACTGCGGCATAGTCATTAAATTTTCATCTCGTATTACAATCAGTGGCCAGAGCACTTCATTCCATGATGCCATGAAAGTTATTATTCCTACAGTTGCAAGTGCCGGTAAGGAATTTGGCCATAAAATTCCAAAAATGATTCTCAGTTCACCGCAGCCGTCAATCCGTGCAGCATCAATTAAATCCTGGGGTATTGATTTGAAATATTGCCTGAACATAATTATCGCAAGCGTATTCATTAAATATGGTACAATTAAACCGGTGTATGAATCGATCCAGCCGAATTTAACAATTAGTATGTATTGCGGAATCAGAGTGATTTGGAAAGGTAAGGTCATTGTAAAAATTATGATGTAAAAAATTAAATTGCGTCCTTTGAACTCAAGCCGCGATAAAGCATAACCAACCATCGAACCGAATACAAGAACTCCGATTGTGATTGTACTCGCAACAATCATACTGTTAATAAATGCTTTACCTATCGGTATCTTATCGAACATTTGGATATAACTGCTGAATGTTATGCCCGAAGGAAGAAATGTTAAACCGCTTATTTCATTTTCCGGTGCCAGCGAAGCGCTGATCATCCAGATAAACGGATAAAGAAAAATTACCGCACCAAGAACAAGAAAAATATAGAAGAGCAGCTTCTTCATTTTCATTTATCCTTCTCAATAAATTTTTTCTGAATCATAACAACAGCTAAGATCAGCAATGCAAAAAAGAATCCTAGTGTTGAGGCATATCCCATGTGGTAATAGAAGAATCCTTGTTTATAGATATATAAAACCGCTGAGACTGTGCTGTTCAAAGGTCCGCCGCCAGTCATTACATACGGTTCAATAAAAAGAGAGAAGCCGCCAATAGTTGAAAGAATTACTACCATAAAAATTGTTGGATTAATCATAGGCAGTGTAATGCGGAAAAATTTTTGCAGATGGGTCGCTCCTTCCAACTCGGCGGCTTCATAGTATTGGGGAGGCACTGTCTGCAAACCCACTAAAAAAAGTACAATATACAAACCAACATTTTTCCAGGTTGCCATTACAGCTATTGAGGGCATAGACCAATTCGGATCAGTTAACCACCCGATTTTGGCGAGTCCTATTTTAACGAGCAAGCGATTGAGCAAACCGGTATCAAAACCATAAAGCTGCTGCCATAAAATTGTTACAACAACGCCGGATACAATTACGGGCAAGAAAAATGCGGCTCTGAAAAAACCCCTGAACTTTATTTTCTGATTTAATAACTCCGCAAGCAATAGTGCAAAAATAATTTGAAGCGGTATATGAATAACAAGAAAGATTAATGTATTTAGTAGTGATTTCCAAAAAATTGCGTCCTGGAATAATCTTTTGTAGTTACTCAATCCAGTATATTCCATCGGTGAAATGATGTTCCAATTATTGAAAGTGAGGTAAATAGAAAAGCCGACCGGGAATGCCACGAAAACTATAAAGTGAATTAGATACGGCGACACAAGTAAATATGGAATTAATTTTTTCCGCATCATTTTTCCTACTTTAGAAATAATAGATTAACAGCTTTCTCTGCATCGTTTAATGCTTCGCGTGGAGTTTTTTTTCCATAAATCACACATGCTTCATATTCCTGGGAAATCAAATCAAATACTTCTTTCAATACCGGTGATTGATCTGTTCCTTTCACATACTTAGCTTGTTCAGCAAAAATTTTCATCTTAGGATTTTTTTCAAAGTAGCCGGCATATTTCGGATTGCTGTCTAAGTTTTTTCTACGCGG
Source organism: Melioribacter roseus (assembly GCA_020723165.1). GTDB lineage: Bacteria > Bacteroidota > Ignavibacteria > Ignavibacteriales > Melioribacteraceae > DYJK01. Next base: position 6,263 of record DYJK01000081.1, read on the forward strand.
CAGCTGGTTTGTTATCTCTAATAATTTTGATTCATTCTCTTCACTTAAAGCTTGCTTCAAAAATCTCCATGCGAGATTAGGATCGGGGCACGTTTTGAAGATTACAATATTTTTTGGATCACCATACGTATAAACCGGGCCAACATGGTCATCCGGTACGGGCATACTTTGAAAACTGTAGTCAAAACCTTTCGGCTTGAACTTTTCTGAATGAGAAATTTCCCAGGGACCGGTGAAGCGTGTGGCAATAACTCCGTCGAGAAAAACATCCTGGCGTGCCGACAAACGTTCTTTAGCAAAATAATTTTTTTTATAAACTTCTCTTAAAAATTCCAGGACCTTTATTGCATCTTCATTATTGAATACGGCTTTATTGTTTTTGACCAATGAAGCGCCGCCTGATGCAGCAAGATAGAGAGGATAAAAATCGAAGAACCGCTGCCACCACGTTACTAATACTTCCGAGTATCCGAACCATTGGTCAATATACCCGTCGCCATCTATATCTTTCTGGAATTTTTTTGCGGCTTCAAAAAAATCAAAATATGTTTTTGGTACACTTTTCAAGCCAAGCGATCTTACAATGTTGCGATTGTAAATCATCATGATGGGATTGATCTTCCACGGAATTTGGTAGATGTGCCCATCGATAGATGTAACTTCTGCAATTACAAAACTGTCGCACCGTTCGTGCAAAAAATCCATAAAGCCGGCAAGAGTATCGAGTGCAATAAGAACACCGGCTTGCGCATATGCTTCAACGTCTCCTTCCCACATGTTCGAATAAATATCGGGTGTTGTTTCTCCTACGACAGCAGCAAGAATTATTTCTTCGCTTGATTGTCCTTCCGGAACCGGTTGAAACATTACTCTTTCTAATGGATTGTTATGATTCCAATTATCAACTATGTAGCGGGCAAATTGAATTTCTTCTGTATTATTGGATGACCAATATATAATTTTTGCATCACGTACTTGCGTATCGGAACTGCATGAGAGCATCAGAAAGAATATAAATAAGTGCAATATGTTGTTGGTTAATTTCATCTACTGCCAGCGTGCCCAATAATTATCAATTGTCGGGTAAGGAGTTCGAGGAATTATCCCTCCGCGTTTTATCGTGTAGATATCAATCGCTTTTACGTTTTCCTCGTCGCTTACTTTTATATTGCTTAAAAGTTTTTCATTAATTTTAACCGGGTATTTCTTTTTCAGTTCGCTAATTTTCCTAAAAAGTTTTTTTGTTAGTTCTTCTTCAATAAATTCCGATTGAGACTGTGATGTATCATCCCCACCGGAAATCTCCTCGTTTTCTATAGTTATAGAATTTATCATTTCGTTTTTTACAGTTGCGTAAAGAATTTTATCAAGCCACCATTTCGACTGTTCTAAAACATTTTTTCTGTCGTAGTAACCTTTTGATTTAGCTGTTTCGCTCAAAATTTTATCCCTGATCATTCTCCAAACCATCTGTTCAAGTGATTTTGAAAATGCAGCAAAACTTCTTTTGTCAAACTTCACATATTGTTCACGGGTTCTATACCAGGTAAGAAAATCGTTCAATGTTAAGTCATAATCTTTGAGCCCAGCAAGAACTATCTTGGAATAATCTATAGATTCTTTTGAACTGTAATCGCTAATTGTATTATTTAATTTCTTTTCCATTTCCCATTGATTATATTTTTCTTTTGGTAGTTCGTAACGTGCAAGGTACGACCTTAAAATCTGCAAGGGTTGCCTTCTGATAACCGGGTTTTGTATAATCATCAATTCATTAACGTATTTATCGCTGAGCTCGTCCATTTTCATCTTCACCACGGCTCTGCGGGCTTCATCATTTATCTTATTTTGTTCAGTTTCAGTAACTATTGTTTTATTTGAAAAATTTTTCATCAAAACTATATACCAGCCATCATCAGTTTTAACCGGGAGCGTGTATTTCCCAATTTCCAGTGTGTCTATTATTTTTCCAAGAGCTGGATTTTTCATTTCGAGCTGGTAGCGCGACGATTTTAAGGTACGATCATCAATGCTTACCGTATCGTTTAATTGATTCTCAAAAAGTTTTTGAAAATCCGTTCCGCTTATTAATGAATCTTGCAATTTGATAATTTCATTTTGCTCATTTGAAAATAGCCACATAAGTTCAACATCAATATTTTTTTGCGCAGCAACAGTATCTATCTCGATTTGAGTATAAGTTACCTTACTAAGAATTTCATCTTTGTAAAGTTCTTCTGTTGCAAGATCGTCAAGGAAAGAATTAAAATACTCTCTAACATCTTGAGTAGTATCGAGTCTGTGTGAGTAGCCTTCGAGAGCTAGAAGTTTTTCTTTAACAAGATGATCAAGAAAATTTTTCTTAGAATTCATTCCCCGTTTATAGAACGCCGGTCCATATTCGTATCCCTTGACCAACTCTTCAGTTGTAATTTTAATATCACCGATAGTTGCAACAACCGAATCATCTTGAGGAATATCGACATTCTTTTTTGACTGAGAGGGAATCTCTTCAATACAAAAAAAAATAAACAAAAAAATAAGCGAGACGAAAAGCGTTTTCATTCTATAATATCATTATTCTTTTATGAAAGAAATTGCTGCCTTGATCGCAAACCTAAAATACAATCCCTAATGAAAACGTATGAATATTTTGCAGTCTTCCAAAATCTCTAAAAGCATAATCGAATTTAACAAAAGCATTAGAAAGAATTAATTTTGAATTGACACCAACACCAAACGACAATCCTCCTTCGGCTTCTTTCATAAAAGCATTTTGGTAACCAGCGCGCAGAAAAATGAAGTCCCTAAATGAAGCTTCCATACCGAAGTTCATACTTTCGTATTCATTATTAGGATGGATAGCATCTGCTGCTACCATTAACCTATAATTTTCTGTATTGATTACATTAGTCGAGACGCCAATTTGAAAAGTTAGCGGAAGGTCCCATGAATCTGTTTCAATATTTGTCGGTATCTGGTCGTTAGTACCTTGCTTTGTATCGTCAACACTAATGAAATAGCGTGTGTCCCTTCCGGCCATTTGCATCGGTGTCCCAAAATTGTATACAGAAGCACCGATAACCATTCCGCCGAAAAGATCAGTTCTAAATTCAGTACCGGCATCAAGTGCAAATGCAGATGCAGACATATGCCAAATTGTTTGCTGAATATATTTTCCAGTAAAGCCGATAGAGAAACGGTCGCTCAAATTCCTTGAGTAAGAGATTCCAATTGCAATATCACTCGCACTGAAATATTCACCCGTTCCATCAGGTTTTTCAACCGTACGCACTTTCATATCGTTCATACTAAATGAGGAAAAACTTAAACCAATGTTGCCAAAATTACCGAGCGGAATTACAAGCCCGGCAAAATCATAACTCGTTTCGGCAATCCAGTTTGTATGAGATAAAATCGCTTCATACTTTTCAATCGATGAAATACCCGACGGATTCCAGAAGAGTGATGAAGCATCGTTAGCAACACTTACAAAAGCACCACCCATCCCGATTGCTTTTGCACCTACCGGAATTTCTAAAAATGATGCGGCTGTAGTTCCGGTTTTAGAAACATTTTGCGCAAAATTATTTAACGAAAAAATTCCGAAAATTATCAGAGTTAATCTTGCGAGATACCTGATATGCATAAAAACTCCGCGTAATATTATAAACTTTATTTTATCTATTTAATTACAGCAAACTTGTCAATCTTTTCACCCACACCGGGTGCATCGATATGATAGACATAAATTCCATATGCTATATCCATTCCATCCTTAGAAACCAAGTTCCAGATTTCTTGTCCATCTTCTATTGCACTATCATGTTCAATTGTTTTTACGTGCCTACCGCTGATAGTATAAATTCTAATTGTACATTTTTGCGGAAGATTAATAAAGTAGATTCTTCGCTCACCGCGTCCAACGCTTGCAGTTGAAGGTTCCCAAGATGCCGCACCAACATAAGGATTAGGAACAACAGCAATTTTATCCATATCTTCAACAGCTTTTTGTTGATCGAAGCCCGGAGCTTGCGTTGTAAATTCAAAATACTCGCCGTTACGGAAAGGTTTTTTGGTTACAAGTTCAAACACATCTCCGTATTGCGGATGCCTTTGATCGGATTCTGCAAGTGTTGTATCGTTAACCAATGTTACTGACCAGCTAACTCTAAGATTGGCAAAAGAAGTTGCCGGTTTTCCAGCCGAATCGCCCAATACAATAAATATTGCATCGCCATTATTGAAAAGTTTATCGTTATTAACGTCTCTGAAAATGAACTGGTATTTTTTATCTTCGGTAGTATTGGTTACAATAACATTTGATTGGATCGATTGACTAAAACTCGTAGCCGGGAAGGACAAATCGCCTTGTTCAGGTTCAGTTAATTCTATTTCGAAATCTGCCGGATAATAAATTCGTTTACTGTTGTATGCCGCTGCAAAACGGGAATCGAAACCGATATCTACAATATAATTACTGCTGCCAACTTTCCAGCCGCTATCATTGTAATCAACTTCAATTTCATTATTATTAATTAAAGTAGCAGCAAAACCATCTATTACTCTTGTTGTATATGTCGATTCTTCGAGCGTTGTAGGTCCTATCAAAGTATCTTGCTCAGTATAATCAATCAATTTGAATACCGGTTTTAGTTCATTATTGAATCTAGTATTTTCTACAAATTCAATACGATAAGTATGATTGTCCATCAGAGAATCCGGATCAAGAATTTCTAATGAAAGATTTCCAGTACCTGGACCGCTTGCCCAGAAATTTTTTATTTCGGGATCGATGTAACCAGCCGCCGGTGCACCAGGGGTTACCACTGCTGTATTAATATCTGTAATTAAATTTCCTTTAATATCGGTCTTTATTATTGTTGTTGTTTCTGAAGGTGGAATCCCTTCAAATTCGCCAATGACTGAGGTTGTCGTAAATCCTTGATCGTAAGCTGCTACTGCATAGTAATATGTCTGTCCATTCTGAACAGTTGAATCAATATAGGAATGTTTTAACCCGGTATCGTCTCCCAAATAAAAAAGCGCTCCGTTTACATCTATCGGATGTAAACCGGAAACACCATCGGCTAAATCAAATTGAACAAGTGGTTTTCTGAAAGTTGGATTCCCATAAGCGTCTGTTATTACTTTATTCTCTAGAAAATTAGATTCCGTTGAACGGTAAATTCTGTATCCTTCAAAATTATATTTTTGGTAAAACGCATCGAAAGTTTTTTCTGCTCTGTCATCCCAATACAATGTTACTTTTTTATCACCCGGAATAACTTTTACAATAGGTTTTTCCGGGGGTTTAGCAAATTGGTAACTTGCATTATAAATCTTTTGAACAGTTTTTTTCCTTCTGAAAAGATCGTCTTCATCGTTGCCGAATATCATTGCCATCGAGAATCTCTCAGTCTCCCCGGTTTCTTCAATAGATCCATTTTCAAGAGAATATTTATCTCTACCCCACATATGGAAAAGATAAGATGAAAAATAATTTGCGAGATTAACGCCAACGAGTGATTGACCGTGCGGCGAAGGCAATCCAGAAAGTACTTGCCAGTTCTCTTCATCGTTATCAAGTTCATATTGATGAACCGGGTAAATTGCAAAACCGGTTAAACCGAGCTGGTCGGATTCGTCTTTATCAAGTATTCCGAAATTCGGTTCGCCTTGATCGGGTTTTCCGTTCCCTTCTGTTCCATCTGAATCGGGACCGTCATAACCTTCATCAAACGGACCTATGCCATCTGTTCCAACGTCGTCATTCAAAGCTTCACCCTCGTCCAATCTACCATTTTCGTTATCATCCGAATAAGAAAGCCAGTTACCATTTTCATCAGCATCCCAATGCGGCTGCCACGAGTAACCGTAAAAATTTTTAAAGTTGGTTGTATCCCTATCAACAATAAGTATATAAGGATCGTCTATTGGAGAGGAGATCAAACGATTAACTGCATTATCCCTTTTTTCATCTGTTAGCCCATCTTTATCATTATCTGTACGATCATCCGAAACACCAGGGCTTTCGAGGAATGCGTAGCCAGCCATTCCAACCGGGCTCCAATTACCAGGACTTCCGGTAGATACTGTCGACCATGAATAAGAGATATCCAGAATGTCATCATAATCCCCGGCATTGTTGGATGAATTATCATGTCCGCCAATACCCCAATCTATATATTGTGCGAAAAGAGTTTTCTCATAATCAGTCGTGCTCATATTAGTTATTTCGTAATACCAAAAGATGACATCTTCAGCAAGAACTTGCGACCATTGGAAACCTCGTGCTTTCACTTGCATTCCAAGTCCGCCGCGTGAAGGATCATCTGCATCAGGTGCAAAATTATTTTTAATCAGGTACTCTCTATCCTCGTTGTCATCAAAAACAAAATACGTTTCTACATCAGCATTCTTCACACCTTTACCGAAAAATCCGTTCCATATACCATCCCAAGTAGATGGTCTATCCGGCCAAGTAGTTGGGTAACTTGTTTCATCATCGCTTCGTGCCGGGATATCAGAATATGGCGCTGCATAACCCGGTAAGGGCCACCAACCATAAGTAATCCCCGTTGATGGATCGTAACGGGTGAACTCGTAATAATTTGATTCAAGTGGATGGATTAATTTTCCGGAAGGATCTTTTGTTTCTGCTTGGACAATAATAGCAACACCATCAACGTATGTATGGTTTGTTCCTTTCGGCCAAACACCGCTTCTGGTTGGTTCATTTTCCCAATCTGCAATTTCGCCAAAATTATAATATACTGTTGCAGCTAAATTGCCATCCATATAACCTTTGCGGGTTTGGTTATGATCACCCTTGTTTTTATCGACGACACTCTGTGCAAAAAGCAGTGTCGAACAAATCGCTGTCTGAAATAAGAATAAACCAATTAAAATTATTTTATTCATACGCACCTAAACCTCCGGATTAAAAACTAAAAGATGCACCGACAACAATTTGCCGAGGCGATGAATAGAAATCTGGTCGTGTAAAATATTCTTGTAAAGTATTAACACCTCTCGGTGCTTCCTGGGCACGGGTTAATTCTAGAGTATAGCCGGCACGGCCGGTATCACCGAATACATCTATTTCATTTGCTGTATCGAATAGGTTATAAACTTTTGCAAATACTGAAACTTCTTTTCCAAACAAGTTAAAATATTTTGTTATATATAGATCAACATTAAAATATGCGGGACGGCTTTCACTATTCTCTAATCCGGTTCTCTGGTTTTGAAGTGATGGAGTGTACGGTAAACCCGAACCAAGCTTTCCTATTACACTTGCAATGTAATCACCCGGTTGTCCGGCAGTCAATGTGAAATTGAGAGAGTGACGCCTATCCCAATCTAACGGCACAAGTTGTTTGTTTACTTCTACCGGCGGACTAGATTGGGCTTTCTCGAATGCGTCGTTCGGATCGGATGCATTTCCTTTTGCTACCTGGAAAGTATAATCCATACTCGCACCGATTCCATCGCTGAACCGTTTCTCAAATGAAAGTGTAAAACCTTTCACCGAGCCGTAATCAATATTTATCAGTTTACTAAATTTTTTAAAATCGTTTTTTATATGAATCTCTGTACCAAGGAGATTTCTTATATCTTTATAATATGCAGTAACAGTAACGCCTAAATTAACTGCTAATTCTTGCTGGAGACCAATTTCATACATGACTGTTTGTTGGGCATCGAGGTCTGTATTACCGATTGTATTGCCGATATTCTCCGGGTAATTTCCTGTTAATGGAATTCTAAAATTCGGATTACGGTACAAATATTCGAAAGGAGGTATCTGAAAAAAATGACCGTACGAAATATGGATAGCCCCTTTATCGGTGATAGGATACGATAACCCGATACGTGGACTCACCTGATATTTTGGATCCGCCGTTTTCATTAGTGAATCAGGGAACGGAGGTTGTAATCCATCTAAAAGAGAAATTTTATCCGGATTTTTCAGGTAGTAACCATCGGGCTCAAAGTAATCTATACGCAAACCGAAATTAACAACTAAATAATCGAGTTCAATTTTATCTTGTAAATATGCTGCAATTTGAAATGGATTAGCTGTGTACTGATTATAATTGAAAGAACCTGGACTAGGTAATTTCGGTTGATAATTTGTAGAAGCATCAATTACAATTTGAACATCTTTATAATCGATTTCGTTGACTTTGTATTCAAAACCGGTTTTAATTTGATGAACATTATTTATCTGCCAAGTTAAATCAGCTTTACCGGTATAAGTGCTTGTTGTATGATTGAAATGCCAATTTTGTGTTCCACCCGTTAAAAAAGCGTTTCCGCTTACATCACTCATACGTTCGGGTTTCACATAACGCAAATCAAGAGGATCTTCATAAACATATTGCTGGTATTTTGTAATGAAAGCAGAGCCAAGTAAATCCAGGAAAGCAGAATTACTAAGAACAAATGTATAACTCAAACTTGTTAAGTAGCTCTTCTGAAATTTTTGATAATCACCATCGGGATTCAGTCTAAATCGATGATCATAACTTCGGTATTGTTGGTCCTGGTACATCCCGCCAATAACAATACCTCTGCCGCCATCACCAACATTCACAGATAGTTTACCTTGTAACGAATATCTTCTGTTGTCGTTCATCGGGATATATTTATTATCGCCGGTCGCGCCAATGTACCAATCTTCAGAATCGTTAGCAGAAAAATTTGATGAGTCTGAAGGATTAAACATTCTTGTCCCGTAAATACTGCCCGAATCATAAACATAGCGCCCTGAGATAAAAAACTTTAATAGATTTTCCAACCCGGGAATAGGTCCGCTAAAACTGCCTTGTAAATTATAAACGTCCTTTGGAGTAATATTATCTATGTTGGGATACAAACTTTTTCTATTGGTAAAATAATCACCGGTATATACTGAAATATCACCTTCTATTTCATTGCCGGCAATTTTTGTAATCTGATTTACAACACCTGATAGTGCTTCTCCGTATTCAGCATTGAAAGTACCGGTTAAAACTTGTAATTCTTCGATACTGTTCACTTCTGCTTCTAGAGCAGATGAACCGGAGTAAGCATCATTGACAGCAACACCGTCAATTAAATATTTTACTTCATTACTTCTGCCTCCTCTAAAGTGTCCGTCAACAACACCGGCTTGGAGGTTTACAACTGATTGTATATCCTCTAAGGGCAGTAGTGCGATTTGGTCTCCGCTTACTTTCGATTCGGTTGAGGTTAAATCTTTCTGCACTAAAGGCTTCAACGCGGTCACAATTACATCACTCATGGCAACAGCTTCTTCCGTAAGACTCAGATCGATTTTTGTAGTTTGATCTACTGAAACTTTTATATTCTGTATTGTAACGCTTGAGTAACCTATTAAAGAAGCTTTTATTTGATAGTTACCGGGCGGAATATTAATAATAAAATATTCACCCTCTAAGTCCGTAGCCGCTCCCATAACTGTTCCCATAAGCACAACATTAACACCGTATAAAGGTTCACCAGTGTTTGCATCTACTATTTTACCGGATATTTTCCCGGTTGTACCGGCGTAAATATTCGATATAAAAAAACAGAGTATGAGGGGTATTAGAAAATATCTTGTGTGTGTTTTTTTAGTGAACATGAAATTCACCCATTAGTTTAAAGGCAATAATAAAAAATAATATTAAGGGCATCTTATTCAGATGCCCTTAAAAGATTTTAAATTAGGTATTACTTTAATAGAATCATTTTTTTCGATTGTGTAAAATCACCGGCATCTATTCTATAAATATAAGTTCCGCTGGCAACTTTAGTACCGTAGTTGCTTCTACCATCCCATTCAATCTTGTAAACACCAGCACCTTGTTCCGAATTAAGTAATGTTCTAACCTCTCTTCCGAGAATATCAAAAATCTTAATTGAAACAGCACTTTGCTTTGGTAGAGTGTAACTAATTATCGTAGCCGGATTGAACGGATTAGGATAATTCTGAAATAGAGTATATTGAACCGGGATTGCCTCAGAAGTTTCTACACCAACCAGATCTAATTTCCTAATTTCAAGAAGATCGCAATAAACCGTTCCTTCAAATCTTCCAAGCGGATGTAGTCTTACCGATATTGATGTTGCACCTTCACGTACTACTACATCTACATAAAACTGCATCCAGTCAAATGATGTTACTGCCGGGAACTTCAACGGTATATCGCTTGACCAAAATTCTCCCCAGCCCTCGTTGTTTCCATATGTGTTATGGAATATCGGCGTTATTGCAAAACTCGCTTGATCACCTACCGAAGCTGCTTCTACCGGATCTAAATCCTCTCCTTTAAGCCAAACAGAAATTCTAAGGAGATCGCCAGTTTGAGCTTGCAAAGAAGTGATATCGTAATTACCCGGTACCTTTTTGCCTAATGGTGCTGAAGAATCTAATAAATATTTTACCGTTCCTACAAATCCGTCATGTGTCCCTGGTAAGTTCTCAAACTTTAGACTATATTTCCCTTGATAAGCTGCTTCATCGGTTATCTTCGTGTTCTCATATCCG
>DYJK01000082.1 GCA_020723165.1 Melioribacter roseus
TTGATCAATCCTAACTGAACACCGTTTAAATTTTCTGCTGTATTGAACAAACCAATTGTGAGTCCGTTTTGTGTTTCTTTAATACGATTATAAACAGCGAGTGAAAATCCGGTAAAATTTTCAAATTCTGTCCAACCGCTTATATTCATCCCGTAAAATTCGTAAGCTTCGGTTTTGTATCCGGCAATGGTCAATCCTTTAATTTCGTTTTGACTGACAACGGCAAGCAATGCTTGATTTAATCCGTATATACTTTCTTGTCCTACAACAGCGAGACCTCCAAAGTTGATACCTTTTAACTCTCCTTGTGAAACAACGGCTAATCCGCCAAAATTAATTCCATACAAATCACCTTGTGATACAACTGCTAATCCTCCGAAATTCAATCCAGTCATATCACCCTGGGAAACAGTTGCGAGACCACCGATATTCATACCTTTCATATTTCTTTGAGCTACTACAGCCAATCCTCCTACATTAATTCCCATTTGTTCGCCTTGCGAAACAGTTGCAAGTCCGCCAATGTTAATTCCACTTAAATCATTTTGAGTAACAACCGCCAGACCGCCCAGATTAATACCGGTTGAATTACGCTGCGCAACAATTGCAAGTCCCCCGATATTAATTCCGCGTAAATCTCTTTCTGCTACAACAGCACCAATGCCTAATGATATACCGTTAATTGTGCCGGCACTTGGTGCTATCCCGGCTGCAATTCCATTGATAACAGAACCGGGATTTCTTTCAGGTTTCCAGAAAGTGATATTAATTCCGTTGATTTCTTCAATGTTGCAATCCGTAAAATTGAAACGCACACCGTTGAAGTAAGAAGAATTGCCGAAACTGATCCCGGTATTATTAAAACCGATATCGAAACTTCTGTTTGAACACCCGGCATAAGTTGAATCATCTTCATCAAAGAGGGTTATTTGTGAATAGGAATTTGAAATGAGCAAAACAAAAATTAATAATGTAATCTTTTTCATGTTGGACCATCAATTAAATATTTGTCAGCAATTTAGACTTACTTGGTCTGAAAAAAGTTACTAATAAGATTTATAAAAATAGCCGGGTATTATTTCTTCTTGAGGAAGCCGTATTTCTTTAAATGTTTATAAGCTAAATATCCAACTGCACCCACTTGCACGGATGCAAGCACAGTGTTCCAAAATTTCATCTGCTCACTTTTTGTGAATTTATCTTGAAGCGGATTCAATATGTTAGCTTTCCAAATCTGTTCGGCTCGGTTATCGGCATGAAAAGCTCCTAACTGCATTCGCGTTCTAATCCAGACAGAATTTGTATCGTTAACATTATTCGTAAATAATGAGGTGGTGTTAATGTGATCTTCGAATAATAGCTGGTTGAATTGGTAATTCAATATTTCTTCCGGTAAATCGAATCTGAGCCATTTTAATGAATCGGCAGCATCTTTATTCTGTGAATAAATTGCCGAGGTTATAAATAAGAATAACAAAACACATTTAGTATTTAAATTCATCTTCGTCTTCTTCTTCGTCTTCATTAAATAAATCGTCGTCGTCATCTAAATCTAAATCTTCATCGGGAATTTCTTCCGGCTCGGTATCCGGATTAAAATCCTCATCCTCTTTTTTCGGTGTCTCTTTTTCTGCCGAATAAAGAGATTCACTCGATGAATAATAACTATCACGCGAAGAATAATTATCGTCCATTCTATCCATCACTTGCCCTATCATCTCATCTGTGATATCATCTTTCATTTCAGGTACATCAACCTTTTTGCCCTCATCAATTTTTTCATCTGCTGCCGGTGTAGCTTTCCACAGATCGGTTAAGGATTTTTTATCAAGTTTGGCAAGAAGAGTATCTATTTCTTTGGTGATAGTTTTTATATGTTTTTGATCCCACTCGCCTTCATCGGCAAGCTGTTTTTTCATAAAGTCCCAAAACGAACCGTTCTTTTTCCCGGGTTCGGGTAGTTTTTTTAATGACGTGATGATTTCCGTTACTGCTTTACGCATAGTAATCGACACGATTTATCTCCTATTAAATATTCCCGCCGATAAATTAGTAAAATCTCTCAAAAGTCAATAGGCAGAAAAAATTTGCATCTAACCATAAATTTTTCATATAAGAATTAGAAATTTTTTCTTGCTATTTTTCCAACTGTGTTAGTAATAAACAAGCTCGAATTACGAAGTATGATTTTACGAATTCAAGATTATAATATGTGTATAAAACTGTATTTACCAATGTATATTCTAATTCATAAATTAATTTTCGAACTTCGTAATTCTCACTTTTTAATTTGTACTTTCTCTGCCCCCGTAGTTAAAAGGATATAATACGAGCCTCCGGAGCTCGAGGTGCTGGTTCGATTCCAGCCGGGGGTACTTCTTGAAAGCAATGTAAAATGTAGAATGAAAAATATCGAATGATTTAAATCCTGGAAGCAAAAATCATTTCTATCAAATCATCAGCACACGATTAAATGGGATAAAGATTCAAAACTTTGGAATGATTTTGCTGAAGAACTAAAAGCAACAATTCGAACTACCTTCCCGATAGAAGCAAAGATGGAGGATTAATACTCTATTATTTCTACACAATATTAATTAATGAACTAAACATTATTCAATCCAATACTAAATTTATACCCTCACGAACTTTTTTCGAACATTCCCCTTGTTTTTATACCCGTAAGGTTATAAATTTAACGTAGCAATAAACATTTACACCCATTCGGGTATATTATTATGAAAAGGAAGAACGTTATTTCTTTGTTTGTCAAAGAGAAAAGAAAAAAGCTTGGCCTAACTCAGCAAGAACTTGCAAAACGTGCCGGTGTTGGGTTGCGTTTTGTTAGGGAACTTGAACAAGGTAAATCAACACTCCAGCTTGATAAAGTTAACCAGGTTTTATTTTTGTTTGGGCATCAATTAAGTCCCGTAAAAATTGAAATGAGAAACGATGATGAGTAAAGCTGGAAAAGTTTTTTACAAAAATCTATTTGCCGGAATAATCAAAGAAGATGAAAACGGAATCAGCTTTGTTTATGATAAAGAATATTTGTTAAATGAAAATGCAAAACCGGTTAGTTTAACTCTTCCATTAAGAGAAAAAGAATATATAAGTAAAACAATGATTCCATTTTTTGATGGTCTCATTCCGGAAGGATGGCTACTTGATATTGCCCAAACAAATTGGAAAATAAATCCGCGTGATAGGATGGAACTGCTCTTAACATTTTGCAAAGATTCAATCGGTGCAGTTAGTGTTGAACGAATAACTGAAGAAAATTTAAGATGAGACCCAAATGCCTATACTGTTACGAACCACTCGAAGATTCTGAAAAAGATTATCATTCCAAGTGCAGCAAAATTTTTTTTGGTACTTCTGTTTCTCCAGCTTTGGATGTTAACCTTTCAGATATAGAAAAACTGGCTTTGAACATACTTGGAAGAAGTACATCGATAACCGGTGTTCAACCCAAGTTATCTGTTGATGTGGAAAAAAATAAAAAAGAACCGGTGCGTTTAACAATTGTCGGTTTATGGGGAAGATATATTTTGAAACCGCCTCATAATGACTATCCTCAAATGCCGGAGAACGAAGATTTAACAATGAAGCTTGCCGAAATTGTAGGAATAAAAACTGCAAATCATTCATTGATAAGAATGAAATCTGGAGAGTTAGCTTACATCAGTAGAAGATTCGATAGAACCACAAAAGAGAAATTGCATGTGGAAGATTTTGCTCAACTTTTAGAAGTGTTAACCGAACGGAAATATTCCGGTTCAATCGAGCAGATTGGTAAAGGTATTTTGAAATACTCATCATTCCCCGGAAACGATCTTATTAATTTGTTTGAACTTGTTCTCTTTTCATATTTAACGGGTAATGCTGATATGCATCTCAAAAATTTTTCACTCATCCGTGATGAGCATAATGATGTTAAACTAAGCCCGGCTTACGATCTAATTTCTACAAAATTATTAATACCAAATGACACCGAGGAATCAGCACTATCTATAGGTGGAAAAAAGAATAAACTAAAGAGGGCAGATTTTGATTATCTTGCGGATAAATTTGGTATACATATTAAAACTCAAAACGCAGTTTATCAAAAATTTTTAGGTACACTAAACAACTGGAATGATCTGATTGATAAAAGTTTTTTGTCCGCTGATCAACAAGTGAAGTATAAAAAGATCATTGTGGAAAGAGTTAGTCAACTAGAATAAGTTAATCAATTATGCCCGATACCAAAGAAAACAATTTTGATTACGATTATATTATTATAGGTAGCGGATTTGGCGGTTCTGTTGCAGCACTTCGGTTATCAGAGAAAGGTTACAAAGTATTAGTAATAGAAAAAGGAAAATGGTTTGCTTCGAAAGATTTTCCTAAGACAAACTGGAATTTGAAAAAATGGTTATGGATTCCGCTTTTTAGATTTTTCGGCTTTTTCAAAATTACATTTTACCGACACGTGGGAATTTTATCTGGGGTTGGTGTAGGCGGCGGTTCACTTGTTTATGCAAACACACTTCCCATCCCTACAAAATCTTTTTTTAAATCCGAATCATGGTCGCACCTTGCCGATTGGGAAAATGAATTAGCCGAACATTATCAAAACGCAAAGGAAATGCTGGGCGTGACTAAAAATCCTCGATTAGAAAACGGTGATATTGTACTTAAACAATTGGCAAAAGAAATCAATAAAGAAAATTTTTTCGAACCGACCGACGTAGCAGTTTTTTTTGGTGAACCAAGTAAAACTGTACCCGATCCATATTTTAACGGAGAGGGACCGGAACGGAGCGGCTGCACATTTTGCGGCGGCTGTATGGTCGGCTGCAAAGAGAATGCAAAGAACACCCTTGATAAAAATTATTTGTACCTCGCACAAAAAAGAAATGCGGTTATTCAAGCAGAATCAAAAGTATATGATATCATTGCTACTGGCTCTCAAGATGGCTCGGATGGTTATTTGGTAAAATGGAAATCATCTACAAAAATTTTTCCGAAGAAAGGCTTTTACAAAACAAAAGGAATTGTTTTTGCCGGCGGAGTTTTAGGAACGATACCGCTTCTGCTCGATTTGAAAAAGAAATCTTTGCCTAATCTTTCAGATAAAGTTGGTTATTCGGTTAGAACCAACTCCGAAAGTCTGATGGGAATTGTAGCACCCCAAAAAGAAACGGTTTTTTCTGATGGTATTGCCATCGGTTCGATCTTGCACACTGATGATTTTAGTCACCTTGAACCGGTACGTTATCCTTCGGGTTCGGGATTTTGGCGGCTTCAATTAGCTCCTCTTACAATAGGTAATAATTTGGTAACAAGATTGTTCAACGCAGTTAAAGAGATAGTTTTCCACCCGGTAAAATATTTTAGAATTTATTTTGTGTGGGATTGGGCTAAGAAAACACAAATCCTTTTATACATGAGAACAATAAGCGGCTCGCTTAAATTTTCTAAAGGTTGGTTCAGAATGAAATCCGGTATTGATAAAGGTGTGTTGCCAACAGCATTTTTACCAGAAGCAAATAAATTGGCAAAAAGATTTGGAGAAATTGTTAACGGAACACCCGGGGCGCTATTGTCGGAAATAGTATTAGGCATTCCTACCACAGCACATATTTTGGGTGGTGCTGTTATGGGTAAGGATTCTTCAGAAGGTGTAATTGATAAAGATAATCGTGTGTTTGGTTATAAAAATATGTTTATCTGCGACGGTTCTATGATATCTGCAAATCCGGGTGTGAATCCTTCGCTTACAATTCTTGCTCTTAGTGAAAGAGCGATGAAAAAAGTTGAACCCAAATAGTAAGCACATTTATGTTAGTTATACAAAAACTCATTTAACAAAGTGGGGGAGCTATGAAATCATTCCGTAGAATATTTTCTCTTTTTATTGTTCTATCTTTTTCTTTTATCGCTGTAGCACAAGAAGAAGATAAATCGCTGCTTACAATAGATCGCCTTTTTAATAATTTCGAATTTTCTGGTGAGCGATTTAGCCAGGCTCGATGGATTGATGAAGGTAAGTATTATACAACTCTGGAAATATCAAAAGATGCACCCGGTGGAAGAGATATTGTTAAGTATGAAACTGAAACCGGCAGCAAAGAAATTATGGTTTCTGCCAAACTTCTTATTCCCGAAGGAAAAGAAAAACCGTTACCAATAAATAATTATATATGGTCATCCGACCGTAAGCAGCTTTTAATTTTTACGAACACTGCAAAAGTTTGGCGTTATAACACGCGCGGTGATTACTGGATTTTGAATCTTGAAACAAATGAATTGAAAAAACTCGGCGGAGATGCTAAACCTTCAACATTAATGTTTGCAAAATTTTCACCGGATGATAAAAAAGTAGCTTATGTAAGAGAACATAATATTTACGTTGAAGAACTTTCTACGGATAAAATTACTCAATTAACATTTGACGGTTCGGAAACAATTATCAACGGAACGTTTGATTGGGTATATGAAGAAGAGCTTGATTGCCGGGATGGTTTCAGGTGGAGCCCGGATAGCAAACATATCGCATACTGGCAGCTCGATGCTTCGGGCATTGGTGTTTTTTATATGATCAATGATACGGATTCGATCTACTCAAAAGTAATCCCGGTTCAATATCCAAAAGTCGGAATGACAAATTCGGCGTGTAAAGTCGGCGTTGTAAATGCAGAGGGTGGTGAAACTAAGTGGATGAATGTTCCAGGCGATCCTCGTAACAATTACATTGCACGTATGGATTGGCATGACAACTCAAAAGAGATCTGGATTCAACAGTTAAACCGTAAACAGAATGAATTGAAAATTATGTTGTGTGATATTAAAACCGGCGGTTCGAAAACAATTCACACAGAAAAAGATGATGCCTGGATTGATGTTAATGATTACATGAAGTGGTTAAACAAAGGTAAAGAATTTTTATGGCTGGGTGAAAGTAACGGCTGGAGACATATTTATTTGATATCGTATGATGGTTTACAAAAAAAATTATTAACACCGGACAATTTCGATGTAATAGATATTCAGAAAATAGATGAAGAGAACGGCTGGATTTATTTTAGATCATCACCTGAAAATGCAACACAAAGATATTTATTCAGAGTTTCATTGAGTGGGAAAGGAAAGGTTAAGAGAATTACACCTTCAGGTTTACCCGGGACGCATAATTATCAAATTTCAGATGGTGCTAACTTTGCTTTTCATACTTACTCAACAGCTAATACTCCCCCGGTAATTGATTTAGTTGAATTGCCCTCTCATAAATCTGTTCGAAGTTTAGTTGAAAATAAAACCTTATCAGGTAAAGTGAATGAATTGAAAAAATCACCGGTAGAATTTTTTCAAGTTGATATTGGAGAAGCTGCATTAGACTGCTGGATGATGAAACCGGTTAACTTTGATTCAACTAAGAAGTACCCGGTTTTATTTACTTTGTATGGAGAACCGGCGGCACAAACCGTAATAGATGGGTGGGGCAGCACGGATTATTTGTGGAATGTAATGTTGACTCAGCAAGGATATATTGTTATGAGTGTTGATAACCGCGGAACACCGGCGCCGCGCGGAAGAAAATTTCGTAAATCAATTTATGAAAAGATTGGAGTATTAAATTCCGGTGATCAAGCAAAAGCTGCCGAAGCAATTCTTAAAAAGTTTTCTTTCGTCGATGAGAAAAGAGTTGGCGTTTGGGGCTGGAGCGGCGGCGGCTCGATGACGCTCAATCTGATGTTCCGCTATCCAAAAATTTATAAAACTGGAATGGCTGTTGCGCCAGTTGGAAATGAAAAATTGTATGATAACATTTATCAAGAAAGATATATGGGTTTACTCCCCGAAAATGATTCGGTTTATGTGCAAGGTTCTCCGGTGACTTATGCTCATCAGTTGGAAGGTAATCTTTTGATTGTTCATGGTACGGGTGATGATAATGTTCATTATCAAAATACCGAAGTTGTTGTGAACGAATTAATAAAACATAACAAACATTTCACAATGATGGCGTATCCTAACCGTACACACGGAATTTATGAGGGTGAAAATACAACAAGACATTTGTTTACTCTGCTTACAAAATATTTGGACGATAATTTACCGGCTGGTGGAAGGTAGAAAATAATTTTGCGCCTTTGCGTGATCCGCCACGGCGGATTTCTCGCAGACTTGTCCCGTGATTTTTACGGGAGACGTAAGGTTTTCGCAAAGAACGCAATTAAAAACCGGGACAACAAATGAAAAAAATTTTAATAGTTTTATTATTTGTTGCATCAATGATTTATTCTCAAACCCAAATAGTACTTCTCGATCTAAACAGCTCATCTAATAAAAATAAAGAGTTTGAATTCATTCGCGAATTTTTGAAGCAGAGTAAAGATTTAGAACCAGCACTTATAACTCGTAAGCAACTCCTCAACTCTCAACCAGCAACTAACAACTCACAAATATTCTGGCTTCACCGCAGCGATTCAACTGAATTTACAAAAGAAGAAACCGATCCGCTTGTTATCACAAAACTTAAAACTTTTGTCAAGAGTGGTGGAAAACTTTTTCTAACCCTTGAAGCTGTTAAGTACCTTAATCTGCTTGGCTTTGAAACAGAAGTACCGACAGTTCAATATGTAGATGCAATTGATGAAGGTTACGGCAGAAAACTTGGATTGCATTCGTTCCGCTCTCATCCAATATTTACCGGGTTAAACGGAGGGGCTTACATGTTCAATCCAACGATGGATATGAAAACACGGCAAGTTGGGTTTTTCGGTAATTCAATTCCGCAAAACGGAAAGGTTGCCGCAGTTGATTGGTCGTATATTACATTAAAAGAAGATTCCAAACTAGTAGTTGAATATGAAATTGGTAAAGGTAAAATTTTAGCAGTTGGAGCGTATGCATATTTTGCAGTTCCAAATAACAGCAGACCGGATTTAGAATTATTTGTGCGAAATTGTTTGAACTACCTTGCTGGAAAATTTGATAACGGGAAAAAATATTATTGGAATTATTCATCTAATCAAGTAATTCAATTTTCAACTTTCGGCTCTCAACTTTCAGAAGCGATTTGCACTCCTTCAAAATCATGGAATACTTCAAGTGATCTTCCCGTAATCAAAAATCTATTAGCCACTGGAAATTTCTGGAACGTTGCCGGCGAAAGAATTCTTGTGATGGGAAAAGAAAAAGGAGGAATTGATGAAATTTGGGCTCATCCGTTTATGGCACTTCGGGATTATGAAGTCGGGATTCAATTTTCAAACATAGATTCAATTTATTGGCTGAATTATGAGCAACCAAAAATAGAAGTACGACCCAAATCATTTACACGCATTTATAAATTAAGAGATGCCTATTTGACCGAAATAATTATTGCATCTCATGATAGACCCTCTGCAATTATTCATTACGAATATCGGGGTGTATATCCGGCAAAGTTAATTGTAAAGTTTAAAAGTAATTTGCGTTTTATGTGGCCATATTCCGAAAAAGTATTCAGTTCGATCAATTACGCATGGAATGATTCACTTAATTCATTCGTAATTAAAGATGAAAGCAGTGACCATTTTGTTATTGCCGGTGCAAATCGAAAACCATTTCAGCAATTGATAGGCCAATATGAAAATTTTGAAAAATCGGATTCCCTTTTCAAAGCAAAGACGACAAATGATTTTATAGTTGGTACACTTGCACAATACAAACTTGAAATGAATGATAATCTTGATTTTGTTATCACTGCCACAAACGAAGGATTTGATACAACATATCAATACTATGAAGTAGCTATAACCAATCCTGAAAAAATTTATACTGAAACATCAGTCCATATTAAAAAATTCTTAGATAACTCTTTGATAATTACAACTCCGGACAAAAATTTTAATGAAGGATACAAATGGTCGTTAATAGGAACCGACCGGTTTTTTGTGAACACACCGGGACTTGGAAAAGCACTTACAGCCGGTTATTCAACAACTGCAAAAGGTTGGAACGGCGGGCACAAAGTTAACGGGCGCCCGGGTTATGGTTGGTATTTTGGAAGAGATGCTGTCTGGAGTTCGTTAGCACTTCTTGATTACGGTGATTTTGAAAAAGTAAAATCTCAGCTTAAATTTTTTAACCAATACCAGGATTTGAACGGAAAAATTCTTCACGAACTCACTACTTCCGGTGCTGTTCATTATGATGCATCGGACGCAACGCCGCTCTACATTATACTTGCCGGAAAATATTTGCTTCACACCGGTGATGTTGGATTTATTAAGCAAACATGGACGCACATTAAAAAGGCAATTGATTTCTGTTTTTCAACAGACACTGATAAAGATCATTTAATTGAAAATACAAATGTTGGTCATGGCTGGGTAGAAGGCGGCGGATTATACACTGCACATACAGAAGTTTATCTTGCAGCTTGCTGGGCTGAAGCATTGCGGATGGCTTCGATAATGGCGGAAAAATTAATGTATGATGAAGAATGTAAAATGTATAATGATGAGTATAAAATAGTGAAGAGAATTATTGATGTAGAATTTTGGAATGAGGAGAAAAAGTTTTTGAGTTTTTCAAAACTAAAGGATGGAAATTTTAATTCCGAAAAGACCGTACTTGCAGCAGTGCCGGTTTATTTTGATATGCTCGACAGCATCAAGGCAAAAAATGTAATTGATGATTATGCTGAAAATTATTTTTCATCTGATTGGGGAGTAAGAATTTTACGTGATGATTCGCCGATTTATAATCCGCGCGGTTATCACACCGGTTCTGTTTGGCCTTTGTTTACTGGCTGGACCTCACTAGCTGAATTCAAATACGGAAATCATTTCCAGGGGTACACTCATTTGATGAACAATCTGCTTGTTTATAAAAATTGGCAGCTCGGTTTTATAGAAGAGGTTCTTCATGGTGCCGAATATCGTCCATCCGGAGTATGTTCTCATCAATGCTGGAGTCAAACAATGGTTCTTCAGCCGGCAATTGAAGGAATGCTTGGACTTGAAGTTGATGCACTTAACAATAAATTAAAATTATCACCGCGATTCCCGGCTGATTGGGATTCTGCAAAAGTCGAACGGATTAGAATTAAAAATTCCTTTGTTGATTTTTATATGAAACGAAGCGATGGAAAAATAATATATACTTTTAAAACAAATTCGACCGAACCGATCAACATAGAATTCAATCCCACTTTTCCTCTATTAACAAAATTTAGTTCGGCACAAATTAATAACACGCCGATAGCATTTAAACAATTTAGCAATAGAACAATCCCTTTCTCGATTACGCTCACTAATTCATCGGAAATAGAAATTACTCACTCCGGCGGTATCTCGGTGTTGCCCAAAATTATCTTACCTAAACCAAATTATCCTTCTGAAAGTTTTAGAATTTTATCTGAGAAAATTGAAGAGGGTGATTATGTCATTGAAATGCAAGGAATTAACGGAACGAGTAACGAATTACAAATTTGGAAAGATGGAAAAATTGATAAACTGAAAATTGAATTTGATGAAAGCGAACAAAAATATGTTAATAAAAAAATCAGGATTAACTACGGGTTAAACAGATAATACTTCTTTACATGGGTAATCTGTAACGATCCGATTGATCCGCCTTGGATGAGCATATTGGAACCACCCGTATTTTAAAAGGAAGCATTGATGAAAAAGTTATTTTTTGTATTCCTATGGATCACATCTTTGACTGCGCAACAGTTGCAAGTAAACGATTCTTATTTAGTGTTCAGTGCAAATGGAGATGACCCTCTCTACACAACTTACACGGCTGCAATTGAACGTTCGCATTTGTATGGTGATAAAGGTTATAAGTTGGATTACTATTCTGAAAATCTGCCGATTAATTATTCAGGTGATCAAGCCGGAAGATTTTATTGCTTGTGGAAGGTTGACCAGGTTGTTGTGATGAATACCGGCGAATTTTTTGAAAAGCCGGTTGTAACTTCTTCGTTTCCCGATATGGCAATTATGGAATATTCTCCTTTTAAAGGAATTAAAGTTCAGGAAACTTTTTTTGTTTACAGCTCTTCTATTGCACTTGTTAATTTGCAAATCCAAAATGTTGATGATAAAAAACATAACATAGAACTCTATCCAATTCTTGAACTCGGCAATGATTCTTTATTAATTGAAAGTTATGATTCGCGCTACAATGCTTATATAACACATCATTACGAATCGAAATACCGGCTGATTAGTTCACTCTATAAAAATGCACCGTATCCAACGGATACACGTGATTTTTTTACTGCTGACTTTTCACCCTATTCATACGGCGGCTATAATGGTGGAATGGAAAAATTTTTTATCACCATAAAAACAGATTTTTATGCAAAGGATAGAAATGATTCACTGAATCATAAAAAAGAAAGTTATGTTGATTTCATCTCACTCCACGGAAAATATTCCTTAAAACCGGGTGAAGAAATAAGCGTACGTTACTTCCGCGGCTGGCATGATCAAAAAGAAGATTTAGATAGTCTTGCAAATGAAATTGAAAAACTAAAATCTGAACCTCTTCAAAAATATGTTGATAATAACGTAAAGCTTTTCTCAAGAATTCCACACATAGATTTTAAGACGAAAGATGAAAAACTTGTTTACTTAAGCTCATTCAATCTTGTGCGCGGATGTTTTTATCCGCCGGCTGAAAAAACAAACTACAATTTTTACGTTTTCTCACGCCAGCCACTATGGGGCTGGGGACACGGTCATCAAGTTCTTCACGAATCTTTGAGTATGCTTGCATATGCATATCTCGATCCGCAATCAGCACAAGGCTCACAGTATGTTTACATCGAACAACAGAGAGACGATGGATTAATTGCATATCGTCACGGTCCCCGTGGTTTGCAAGATTATCCGCATTTCAGTAAGGTTCTCGGGAGAGATATGTCAACTACATCTGCACCGTTCTTTAACTGGATCAATTGGGAAATCTATAAAGTAAGTAACGATAAAAAATTTTTAGAGGATGCTTATAAAAGTGGAGTTAAATACACAAACTGGCTGATTGAAAATCGTGATCTCGATAAAGACGGAACATTTGAATGGGGACCTTACGGAATAATCGAAAACGTGCGCGATTGGTACAATGCTGTTTTTCAAGTTAGTGCGGAGAGATATCTTGATGTTGATAAGGAAGATATCTCAGATGAGTTAGAATGCCTCGATTTAACATTGATGATGATTAAAGAAATGCGTTCACTTTCCGAAATAGCAAATGAACTTGGACTGCAAAGTGAATCTGATGAATGGAAAAAGAAAGCAGAGTTGATTTCTAAACTTGTAAATGAAAGAATGTGGGATGATGAAAACCAATTCTATTTTTCTGTTAATAAACAAGATCATAGTTTTAAATTTCTAACGAGAGATTTAAGACGTGAAGAAATAATCGGATTCCTTGCACTTTGGGCAGAGGCGGCTCCTATAGATCGTGCCGAAAAACTTATAAAGAAATTACTTGATTCAAATAAGTTTTGGCGCAGATATGGAATTCCAACCCTTGCCGCCGATGATGAGTGGTATTCCCCATATGTGGATTACTGTTGCAAATGGAATGGTCCGGTTTGGCTTTTATGGAATTACATGGTTCTCGATGGTTTGAAAAAATATGGTTATGATGATATTGCAAATCAACTTGCGGATAAAATGATGCTTGCGGTTACAACTCAACTGAAAAAGAATCATAACTTTTGGGAGTCATACAGTCCCGATAATGAAGTACTAAACTCTCCGCCGAATTATATATGGGATTCAATAATGGCGAGGGTGCTGATTGAAAAGTACGAAAAGCAATAGACCACAGATTACGCGGATAACACAGATTAGTGCTGATACAATCCGTGCAGATCAGTTAAATCCGTTTAATCCGCGGTCTATCAAATATATAACAACAATAGAGCAATACAACAATGAAACAATTTAAAACAGTCATAATAGTATTAACTTTAATATCACTTCCTCTTTTCTCACAAACAAAAAAATTTGAACTCAAACAAAACGATCTCGCTCTTACGCGCACTGCTCAGCCGCATCAGTACATGGATAAAATCGATAGTAAGGCGGCACTCATGGGTTTTGAGAATGGCTCGTTCGAAATGTGGATCTGGCCATGGAAAGTTCTGCGCAATTTTGATCTACAATTTTTCATTGGCGCCACTACTCAACCGATTTTATCGAAAGATATTGTTCGCGAAATTACGGTAACTCCGGAAGCTACAACAATTACATTTGTTTATGAATCATTCACTATAAAAGAAATAATTTTTATTCCGCATGGTAAGCCCGGGGCAATAATTCTGCTTGATGTTTACACTACAACTCCATTAACAATTGTTCCCGGGTTCATACCGGTAATGCAGCCGCAATGGCCGGCCGGTATTGGCGGACAGTACAGTTACTGGGATGATAATTTGAAAGCGTACATAATTTCAGAATCACAACGGAGAGGAATTTTTGTCTGCGGTTCTCCAGTTGCTGAACAAATGGCAGCACCGCCGGCTCATATGTTTGCCGATAATCCGATTCAATTTAAATTCACAATTGAGCCGGATAAAGCAAACGGAAATTTTTATCCAATTGTAATTGCCGGAATGCATAAGCAGCCGCGTGATAGTGTGTTTGCTCTTTATAAAGATCTAACGTCAAATGTTGAAAAGTATTACACAAAAACTTATGAGCATTATAAAAAACTTCGTGAGTCAACAATTCAAATTGTTACACCGGATCAAAAATTTAACTTCGCATTTGAATTCGGAAAAATTGCTCTCAGTAATTTAGTAGTGGATAATCCTACGCTAGGCAAAGGTTTGGTTGCCGGTTATGGAATGAGCGGCAGCGGTGGCCGCCCCGGCTTTGCTTGGTTTTTCGGCGGCGATGCTTTCATCAATTCACTTGCAATGAATAGCTTTGGCGATTATCAAACGGTGAAAGATGCTTTATCATTTACTCAAAAATGGCAGAGACAAGAAAATTTTCCAATCAGCAAAAAATCTAAAGATGAAAAACCAACGAACATTGGAAAAATGGCTCACGAACTTTCCCAGAGTGAGGGACTCATTGATTGGTGGAATGATTATCATTATGGTTACAATCATGCCGACACAACCCCGTGGTATCTTGTTGCAATGGGAGATTATTTCAGAAAAACTGGTGATGTTGAGTTTATTAAAGAAAGCTGGAAGTCAATCGTACAAGCATATAATTGGTGTATGACGAAGGATAGCAACGGTGATGGTCTTATGGATTTGAAAGGTGCCGGGCTTGGTGTGCTTGAGTTTGGTGCACTGGTGAAAATTAATAATGATATGTACACCCAAGGATTGTGGACTCAAGGAATTAAAGAAGTGAATTTGATGGCTAAATATGTCGGTGATAAAGAAATGGAAAAAGCGTCTGCCGGACTTTTACCTGAAGCAATTTCCAATCTGGAAAAAATATTTTGGATGGAGTATCTTGGTTATTATAGTTTTGGTGCAAGTGATGATGGAAAACAAGTACGTGACAAGAATATTTTTCCGACATCAGTCATGATTTTTGATCTACTCGATAAAACGAGATGCCAAAGTTCTATCAAGCAATTTAACACCAGCGATTTGATTACAGATTGGGGTGTACGAAACCTTTCGAGCAAATCAAGTTTGTATGAACCTACAAATTATAATTACGGCACTGTGTGGGGATTCAATTCATTCTTTGCAAATACGGCACAGTATAAATATCATTACAATCTTTCTGCATACTCGCTGCTGAGCAACACACTTCAGCATACTTTCGATTACGGTCTGGGAGTTTTTCCCGAAGTTTTTTCAGGTGATATCAATACAAAACTTGGCGAAGCTTATCATAATCAAGGTTTTTGCACAAGCGGATATATTTTCCCGATGATGACGGGGATGTTGGGACTTGATGTGAATGTTTTGGAAAGTAAATTAACCTTTGCGCCAAAATTTCCAATGCAGTGGGAATGGCTCGATGTAAAAAATGTTAAAGTTGGAAAATCAGTTTTGAACCTGACTAATAAAATGAAAAATGGTGAATGGAGACTTGTAGTTGAAAAAACCGGCGAAGGCGAAATCAACTTCGAATTTTTGCCCGATCTGTTTTTAGGAACAGAAATTAATTCTGTAACAGTTGATGGCAAGTCAATTAACTTTGAAGTGATTAAATGTGAACAAGCAGTCCAGCTAAAAACGGGTTTTGTTATAAGCGGCAAACATGAGGTAGTAGTTAGATATAAACCTTCAGTGGAAATTTATTTACTAGATGAATCCACCCAAATTGGTGCTGTAAATGAGGGGATGAAAATCATTTCACAGAAGTTTTTAGATAAAAAATTGTTTATCGAAGTAGAAATTTTACCCGGGAAAGAATACAAACTAGGTATTATAAATGAGAACCTAATTGATTCAGTTACCGGCGCAACAGTAGTTGATGGTAAATTGGAAGTTATACTGCCGGGAGGAAGCGATGAATATTTAATGCATTTAATCACAATAGAGATCAAATAGGTTAACATTGGTTACGTTTTCAATTCTATATTGATTACTTATTAAATTATATGTGAGACTTTAAAGAGGCATAAACATGAAACAAGGGTTGGATAATGTAGAATACAAAAGATTCTTTGTTGAAATCAAGGAGAGGATCTATAAGGCACAATACGATGCGCTTCGTGCAGTAAATAAAGAATTGATTCAGCTTTATTGGGATATCGGCAAGAAGATTGTTGAAAAACAATCTGC
>DYJK01000083.1 GCA_020723165.1 Melioribacter roseus
TGTAGAATAAAAAAGTTTTTAAACTACGCGGATATTTATGTTTAGATGATTAGTGATCAACATTAAACAAAGATTAATCTGAACTCTATATTCAACTCTCGCCTAAAATTTTATTTCTTCGTCCAACTGTCTTTCAGTGTAACAGTTCTGTTGAAAACAAGTTTTTCATTTGTCGTGTACTTGGTATCGACACAAAAATATCCGTTACGTTCAAACTGGAACTTGTCAAGTGGCTTTGCATTTTTCAAAAACGGTTCAACTTTTGCGTTCTCAATTATTTCCAAGGAGTTTGGATTAATTTTTTCGAGCCAGTTTTCTTCCGCTCCAGGATTTTCAACAGTAAATAATCGATCATACAAACGAACTTCGGCATCAACTGCATGTTTTGCCGAAACCCAATGAATTGTTCCTTTCACTTTTTTTGTACTCGTACCGGTTCCGCTTTTTGTTTCGGGATCGTAAGTACAATGAAGTTCTACAACTTCGCCTTTATCATTTTTTATTATTTCTTCACATTTGATAATGTATGCATAACGCAAACGAACTTCTCCGCCAGGCACCAAACGATGATATCCCTTCGGAGGGTTTTCCATGAAATCATTTTGCTCGATATATAATTCTTTTGTGAACGGTACTTTGCGGGTACCGGCATTTGCATCTTCGGGATTGTTTACTGCTTCGAGTTCTTCTTCGCCTTCGTAATTTGTTATCACAACCTTCAATGGTTTCAATACTGCCATAGCACGCTGTGCACGTTTGTTTAAGTCATCGCGGATTGCAAACTCAAGAAGAGAAATATCTGTAAGCGCATCGCGTTTTGCTACGCCGATTATCTCCGCAAAATTTCGAATTGCTTCGGGGGTATATCCCCTTCTTCTATAACCGCAAATTGTCGGCATTCGCGGATCATCCCAGCCGTCAACATAATTTTCTTTAACAAGCTGTAACAATCTGCGCTTGCTCACTACCGTGTAACTTAAAGTCAACCTCGCAAATTCTATCTGCTGCGGATGGTAAACCCCGAGTTCACTGAGAAACCAATCGTACAACGGACGATGATTTTCAAATTCGAGCGTACAGATTGAATGAGTTATCCCCTCTATGGAATCTTCGTTGCCGTGCGCCCAATCGTACGTCGGGTAAATACACCACTTGTTTCCTTGCCGGTGATGTTCTGCATTAACTATTCTGTACATGATCGGATCGCGCAAATTAAAATTCGGCGATGACATGTCAATCTTAGCACGAAGCGTTTTAGTACCGTTTGCAAATTCACCTTTGCGCATTCTTTCGAACAAATCGAGATTTTCATCAACTGTTCTATTTCTGTACGGACTTTCTTTGCCGGGTTCTGATAATGTACCGCGTGTTGCGCGGATTTCATCAGCAGTCAAATCGCAAACGTACGCCTTACCTTTTTTTATCAACTCAACAGCCCATTGATACATTTGGTCAAAATAATCCGATGCGTACAAAATTTCGTTTCGGAAATCTGCGCCGAGCCAGCGTACATCTTCTATGATTGAATCGACATATTCTTGTTCTTCTTTTTCTGGATTTGTGTCATCGAATCGCAAATTAAATTTACCTTTATAATCGCGGGCAATTCCGTAATTGAGGCAGATTGATTTTGCGTGACCGATATGCAAGTAACCGTTCGGTTCGGGAGGAAATCTCGTACAAATTTCTTTCCCGCACCATTTATTTGTTTTTAAATCTTCATCAATAATTTCATAGATGAAATTTTTAGGTTTCCTTTCAACCGGGTTTTCAGCAGTGTTCTTTTTTTCTTCCATTGTTTTATCGTGTTGTGAGTATTTTGTCTCAAGTTTTGACTGCAAAGTTAAATAAATAAAAAGAGGGTCTCAAATTCTTGATAATAAATTGAATTAAGTATAGATTTACGGCGCAAAATTTTGATTGATGCCGAAGTGGCGGAATTGGTAGACGCGCTGGACTCAAAATCCAGTGGGGCTCAAACCTCGTGCCGGTTCGAGTCCGGCCTTCGGTACTTTAACAAACCCAACTTTCTCATAGTTGGGTTTTATTTTTATCAGTAGCTAAATCATCGACAAAAATACCTATAAATAAATCTCGATTTCTTGATTTAGTTTTTTATTTTAGTGCAAACCTTCTACAATATTTATAATGCAATGTACAAAAACAGACTCTTAAAATTGTCGGAGAAAGGCAAATTCATTAGTGGCATTTTTAATTATTGCGACCGCTGGTGCGAGAAATGTAATTACACTGCAAATTGCCTGAATTATCAGATGATGAATGAGCGGTTTTCCAAAAGACAAGGAGAAGACACCAAAGAGGATTGGTTAAACGATGTTCATGAATCGTTTGCACTTGCCCACAAAATGATCGACGATTATATACAAAAAGAAAACATAAAACTAGATCCAAAAGATATTGATGAGATCGGCAAAAGAGAAAAGAAAATTTTTAATTTTTTAATAAGGTTCATCGGAATAAAACAATCGTCGAAAGCAAAAATTACTTCATACTTGTGATGGCATTTTTTGAGCGGCACGGCTTTTATTTTGGACAGTTGATGAACAAAGTTCCGTCTCCGGACGATGAAGAAGCAGTGAAAGAACACGAGGCTGTGGAAATAATTATGCAGTACCAAATGCTAATCTACACCAAACTTGCACGTGCAATTCACGAGTTGCACGAAGATGAAGATAACTGGGACGATGAGTACGACGATAGACTTGTTTCGGCACGCATCGCAATTGTTTCGATAGAGAAATCAATTCATCGCGGCAGTTAATTCACGATACTTATCCAACATACGAAGAAGAAGCGCATGCTTTCATAACGATGCTGAACAAAATCAAAAAAAGTGTTGAAAAACTTATACCGAAAGTTGTTAATTACAAGCGACCATACTTTGATTAATCTGTCAAAACTTTTTTCTTAAACGGTAATTCTATCTCACAATTTTGTAATTAAAATTTGGTGTCCCCAGTTTGCCCCACAATCTTACCCATATCGGTAACAACATTTCGGTCGCTCTTGCATTTGTAATATCGCCAAGATCAATAATGGATTTCCAGCCAAACCAATTTTTCAAAATATCTGTTACCTTTTCTTTTGCACCACCATCATTACCGCAGATAAAAAGATCATGATCACCCGGCACTAATGATGGATTAACCATCACATTACAATTTACAGTATTAAGAGCTTTAACAACTTTAACCTCCGTAAATTCTCTTTGTAATGTTTCACCAAGTGAATCAGTGTTGCAGATCGTTAATGATGGGGGCATCCCTTTTGAGAAATCAAGTGGATTTGCAATATCAATTAATATTTTTCCACTGATATTTTTCTCACCGGCAAGCTTTAATACATCAACCGAAGCATTTCCGGATGTACAATTAAAAAGTATTTCACCAAATGATGCTGCATCTTTAAATGTTCCTTGCAATGCTGATGCGCCGTTCTGTTTAACCCATTCAGCAGCTTTCTCGTTATTGGATGTACGGGAACCCATTTTTACATTATGTCCAAGCTGCACTAATTTTGTCCCGATTGCATTACCAACCATACCGGTGCCAAAGATTCCTATATTCATGCTAATACCTTTTTAACTATTGATGTTATCTAATTAACAAAAAAATATATTTTATAGTTCTTACAAATCATTTATCAATCTTTCCACTCCATAGATATTCTTTCGTTTCATTTACTATAACTTTATTTAGAAAGATTAATGAAATTAAATTCGGGATTGCCATCAGAGCGTTTGTAATATCTGCAAAAGTCCAGACAATATTCAGCGAAAGCACACACCCCACAAAAACGGCAACAACCCACACCCAGCGGTATGGTAAAACGCTTTTATTGCCAAATAAATATTCCATAGCTTTTTCGCCGTAGTATGACCAGCCTAAAATAGTTGAGAACACAAACGTCAATAGACCTACAGTTAGAATAATTGGTCCTACAACCGGAATATCCGAGAAGGCGGCTTTTGTAAGGAGAGCCCCATTCAAACCGTTCTGCCATTCGAAAGAATTTACAATAACAACCCCGGTGAAAGCACACACAACAACTGTATCCCAAAACGTCCCGGTTGACGAAACCAAAGCTTGTCTAACCGGATTTTTAGTCTGTGCAGCAGCAGCAACTATCGGTGCGCTTCCCAAACCGGATTCATTAGAAAAAAGTCCCCGGGCAATTCCGTATCTAATCGCTTCTTTCATACCGGCACCGAGAAATCCACCAATGGCAGCGTGACCGGTAAAAGCACTTTGGAATATCAAAGAAACAGTATAAGGTACTGTTGAATAATTTATTACTAATAATATTACACAGCCGACAACATAAAAGATTGCCATAAAAGGAACGAGTGCTTCACATACTTTTGCAATAGATTTAATGCCGCCAATAATAACGACAGCAGTAAATACTGCAAGAATTATCCCGGTAATCCAACCGGAAATTCCAAACGTATCTTCAACCATATGAGAAATAGAATTTGCTTGCACCATGTTGCCAATACCGAATGCTGTTATTGCTGTTAGACCGGCAAAGATTACACCGAGCCATTTTGCATTCAAACCTTTTTCTAACACATACATCGGTCCGCCCGCCATCATTCCTTCTTTGTTCTTAGTTCTATATTTAACAGATAGAAGTGCTTCGGAATATTTTGTAGCTATACCAAAAACACCGGTAAGCCACATCCAGAGAACAGCACCGGGACCTCCGGCTGCAATAGCTGTTGATACACCTACAATATTCCCGGTTCCGATTGTTGCGGCAAGTGCCGTAGTAAGAGCACCAAACTGACTTACATCTCCCTCTCCTTCTTTACTTCTTCCAAGAGAAATTTTAATTGCTTTGCCGATGAAGCGTTGTATAAATTTTAATCTAAAGGTTAAAAAAATATGTGTCCCGAATAAAAGAATGAGTAATGGTATTCCCCAAACAAAATCGCTTAACGAAGTAAGGATAGATTCAAGCTGCTGCATTTTTACTCCCTTTATGTAATGGTTAGAAATTGTTTTTATTGATGATACACAATATTAGAACCGACCCATGTTCTACCTTTGTTAAAATCGACACCCATCATCTTGTCTTTACTTGTTCTTAAAAGATTATTGACAAGTATCGGTTTATCGATCCATAACAGCATCATTCTTATTTCCGCAAACGAATAATCATCCGGTGTTTTAATTAATGGTGCATATTCTACCTTTTCCTGGAGAATATAATTTTCTTTATCCATGATACGGTCAAGTATTTCTTTATTCAAATCGATTATCACGCCCGATCCGGCAAATGAATAGAGCGGTTTAAGAACATAATTCTCAAGATCAACCGGATATTCATCAATCTCATTTAGATAAAAACATCGAGGCGCAAAGTTACCAACAATCTGCGGTAATGTGTGTTTGCTTATTCTAAAGAACCAGTTTGGATGCCCGACCCATTGAACATCTAGTTCATCTCTAAAATCAAAATTGAATTGTAAGTCTTTCTTAATCAACTCATCAAATATTACACGGTTATAGATGCGTTCAATCTCAACCAGTTT
The DNA here is from genome assembly GCA_020723165.1 of Melioribacter roseus. Taxonomy (GTDB): domain Bacteria; phylum Bacteroidota; class Ignavibacteria; order Ignavibacteriales; family Melioribacteraceae; genus DYJK01. The sequence goes on from DYJK01000083.1 coordinate 5,558, forward strand.
ATTTTCATTTTGATAAAAAAGTTTTTTCCCTTTTTTAATTACTTCTGTTATGCAAACTGGTTTTACTCCAAGTAATTTTTCGGTTATGTAAAAATCAATACGTGTCTTTTGTTTGTGCGGATCAATTTCGAGTAAAATCACATTTCCCGGTTTGTGATTCTTCACAATAGCTTGTTTAAGGTAATCGATGTAAGTCTCATTATCTAGTTGATTGAAATAAGAAACGAATCCTTCCGGAATTTCATAAAATTTTCTATTCATCAAATCCAATTTACTTTGGAACGCATAGAGAGATGGAAATCCCTGGAGTTCTATAAGTTTTGGTTCATACTTATCATTGCTTCTTGTTATTGCAAAATCAATTTGTAGAAACAACGGATGGGTATCCTCATTAGGTACATAAAGATCATGAGGTATTACTGATTGGCTCTTTAAATAAAATTTTTCGGATTGCAAGTAAGTAGTTATTGATTCAACTGCATCCAACAATTTTTTTGTTAATCGTTGATCAATAAAAAGAGGTGTTTCGCAAATTCTAAAGTCTTCACTGCCATTTGTCCATTTCCAGATTTCACGGATATATTTTTTGTAATTCTCTTCCGAAAATTCCGAGTTGAATTTCTGCCGAATCTCTGGAATCATTAAATATTTAATCCTCTATTAGTTTCTTCAATAATATAGTCCACAACTTTTGTTAGATCATTAGTTTTTTTGAAAACCTGAAGCTGCCGATAAGCGCCGGTTTTCATTTCGAGTATTTGTTTGATAAACTCAATTTCGTCCCGGCTATCTAATTCGTTTACTTCATCGTCTATAAATTCTAACAGTTCATGAACAAGACTTATAGTATCAACTTCAGTTTGTTTGCCAAAGTCGATCATTTTTCCTTCTAAGCCATAACGCGCAGCGCGCCATTTATTTTCGTTGATAAGAATCCTTCTATATAATCTAAACCCAAGGTTCTTCTTCAGAAGTTTATAAAGCTTAGAAACTACTGCTTGAATTAAAGCGGCAATTGCTATTGTTTCATCAACCCGCATAGGAATATCGCAAATACGAACCTCAAGCGTGTTATAGAAAGGATGCGGACGAACATCCCACCAAATTCTTTTAGCGTTATCGATACAGCCGGTTTTGATAAGAAGATTTACGTACGAATCGAACTCACCCCAGCTATTAAAATGATCAGGTATGCCGGTCCGTGGAAATCGATCGAAAATTTTTGAACGGTAAGATTTGAAACCGGTATTCCTTCCTTTCCAGAAAGGTGAACTTGTTGATAATGCAAAAATATGAGGAAGGAAGTATCGCAAAGCATTCATTATGTGAATTGTCTCTTCATGATCATTGAGACCAATATGTACATGCAATCCGAAAATTAAATTTGCCCTTGCAACTTGCTGCATATCTTCAACAACACCATGGTAGCGTGGATGATTAGTGATTTTTTGTTCTTCCCATCTTGAGAATGGATGTGTTCCGGCGGCAGCAATTTCTAATCCTTGCGCTTTAGCAATCTGTGCAAGAGTTCGTCTTAACCTTACTACCTCTTCCCTTGCCTCTTTTATATTGTAGCATACTTCAGAGCCCACCTCCACAACTGATTGGTGCATTTCTGCTTTAACTTGTTCTTTGAGAAGCATCTTGCCTTCGCCAAGAATCTGCTCGATGTGGGATTTTAATTCTCTTGTCTTGGGATCAACAATTTGGAACTCTTCTTCGATACCGATTGAGAATAATTTATCATCGTTCATTTTGCATTGGTTTTCTTAGTTGGAAAATTTTTGTTTGATACAAAAGATCTCACAAAATCACCCCAGGTTAAATTGTTGATATTTGGTTTGTAATCTTTTGTTTTTCTAATAGCCATATTAGCCGAGGTATCAACCACCCATTCAAAATTTTCTTGTCCAACAGAATGCAGATCGGCATCAGGTGCCGGATTGCAGAAATCAATTGCATACGGTATTCCATTTCTTAATGCAAATTCTACAGTATTGAAATCGTAACCAAGTGCTTTATTTAATGTTATTACATTCTCCTCAATAGTTTTAAACAATTTTGTTTCGATAGGCAAAGGATTTTGAACATACCGCAGATGATGCGGCTGTTTGGGATCGTATCTCATAATCCTTACATTTTTTTGATCGATACAATAGCATCTAAAATATTCATCGAACTCGATTGCTTCCTGAAGCATCATTACAAGAGTACCGGTTTCATGGTAAGCTTTAAAAAATTCCTCCGGTGTATTTAATTTGTAAACATTCTTCCAGCCGCCGCCGGCAAATGGTTTAAAGAATGCCGGGAAACCGATATAATTAAAAATTCCTTCCCAATCTAAAGGGTACTCCAAATTTCTAAATGATCTTTCATTTGTATCAGGCGGATGTTGGTTTGATGGAAGCAATATAGTTTTAGGAACCGGCACAGATAGTTTTACTGCTAAAGCATTGTTGAAAAATTTTTCATCTGCACTCCACCAAAAAGGATTATTGATGACAGCAGTGCCTGATATAGCGGCATTCTTTAAGTATCCGCGGTAAAAAGGAACATCCTGGGATATACGGTCAATAATTACAGCGTAATCAACCGGTTCACTTTGAATTACTTTATTAATCCTAACATACTCTGCTGCTATATCACTCTCCTTTTTAGAGTTTACGCTTTCAACAAATGCCGGGGGAAAAGTATTTTCTTGACCGAAAAGAATTCCGATTTTTTTCATTACTGTTCCTTTATCTGTTATTGTTCAATCTTCGATAAATAATTAGGAAACATTTCTTTCCACCATTGCCAATCATGACCGGCGCCCTGGCGTACATCCAACCAATGATTTATACTTTTTGACGATAGTATCTCACTCATCCTTTTATTCTCATCAAGACAAATATCCCATTCGCCGGTACCTAAAATAATTCCCATTTTCTTAATTCTTCCAAGGTACCAATCATCATTCAGGTTCGACATATAATCCGGCGGATTATTGAAGTAACAACTATCATCATAATAGCCGTAGATGAATTGTTTAATATCATACGCACCGCCCATGGCAAATAGAAAAGAAAATTTATCCGGGTTGCGGAAAGCAATATTCAAAGCATGGTAACCGCCAAAGCTGCACCCGGCAACGCCTACTGTTTTTGAACCGGTTTCATATTTTGCAAACTCAACAACGTCATTCAGTATCACCCTTTCATAAGCCATGTGAGTTTTTACACGATCCGATGGATGTATCGAATAGTTATACCAGCTTTCAGAATCAATACTATCCGGGCAATAGATTTTTATTTTACCGGAATCAATTAATTGCCTCGCCGAACCCACCAGCCCAAAATCCTTGTTCTCGTAATATCTTCCTTTCGATGTTGGGAAAAGAATTACCGGGTAACCTGAATGCCCGAATACAAGCATTTCAAAATCTCTGCCCAGATACTGGGTATACCATTTGTGATAATTTTCTTGCATCATCGGCCCTTTAACAGAAAATTATTGTGCGGCTATATCTTGAACAAATATAAAGAAGTGTTTTTTAAGTTGCACTGGGAGAATTAGTTAGAGGTGTTATTTAATCAATAAAAAAGCCGTTATACTCTTTTGAATACAACGGCTTAAAATACTTTTACAAAGTATGAAGTTTGTTAATTTTCACCAGAGTAATTTGTAGCTTTGCAGTACCTTCATATAATTGGCTCTTTCAAAAGCAGATGGTTCTGCAACAGCTTTCTGGCTCATGCTTCCCTTCATCATATTAACAGAATCATACTCATTGTTAACCATCCATTCATCCATACCGGTCAAAATTTCTTTTATCCTTACCGGTCCTTGTAATAATAATTCCGAAGCAAGCATAACAACATCGGCACCAGCCATCATTGCTTTAATTACATCCAGGTGATTATGTACACCGCTTGTTAATGCAAGATTTGCTTTTACATTGTTATAAAGTATTGCAACCCACCTAAGCGGCAATCTCATTTCCCAATTTGTACTTAAAACTAAATTAGGAACCACTTCTAATTTTTCCAGATCAAAATCCGGCTGGTAAAATCGATTGAATAGAACCAATGCATCAGCCCCGGCATTATCTAATTTTTTTGCAAAGTTACTCATCGATGTAAAAAACGGACTTAGCTTTATCGAAACCGGGATTTTAACATTTCCCTTTACTTCGTTTAAAATATCTACGTACATCGTCTCGATTTCAGAACCAGGAATGTTGGGATTAGCCGGTATGTAATAAACATTTAGTTCTAATGCATCGGCACCGGCTTGCTCTATATTACGCGCATATTTTACCCATCCGCCGGTACTAATACCATTCAAACTTCCAATTATGGGTATGCTTAAAGATTTTTTAAGATTGGCGATGTGATCAAAATATTGATATGGCGTTAGTTTAAATTCATCCGGCTCCGGAAAGTAATTCAGTGCTTCGGCGTAACTATCGGCATGATATGATAAGTAATGGTCAAGCTCGCCTGATTCATGGTTTATCTGTTCTTCGAATAGTGAGTATACAACTATTGCCGAAGCGCCGGAATCTTCCAAAACTTTTGCTGTATCAATACTTTGAGAAAGCGGAGATGCTGAAGGTACAATTGGATTTTTTAATTTCAATCCCATATAAGTTGTTGATAGGTCCATTCTTCATCCTCCTTTAATTCTGAGGAGCGAAACGACGAACTCGTCCGCCGTTTTATGGCGAAGAATCTCCATACTAATAAGTTAGAGATTCCTCGCTTCGCTCAGAATAGTGTTTAGTTTTCCTTATTCCCATTTAAATTCATTGAAGCCATTTGTTCATAGAACTTCCATTTCTTCATCACTTCTTCCTGGGCTTTACCAAGCAATACTTTTGCTTCTTCCGGATGGGATTTGGTTAGCATCTTATATCTTGTTTCCTTATAAATATATTCTTCTAATTTTATCTTCGGAGCTTTCGAATCAAGCTTCAATGGATTTTCACCCTTAGCAAGATTTTCAGGATTATATCTTAAAAGCGGATAATGTCCCGATTCAACAGCAGCTTTTTGATTTTCCATTCCTTTACCCATGTTTATTCCATGAGCAATGCAATGACTGTATGCAATGATCAAAGAAGGGCCTTCATAAGCTTCTGCTTCTAAAAATGCACGAAGCGTTTGAATATCATTAGCACCCATCGCAACTTTGGCTACGTAAGCATTGCCATATGTCATTGCCATCAACGCAAGATCTTTTTTGGCAGTTGGTTTACCGGCTGCTGCAAATTTAGCAACGGCTCCTAAGCCGGTTGCCTTACTCATCTGTCCGCCGGTGTTGGAATAAACTTCAGTATCAAGAACTAAAATGTTAACATTTTTACCCGAAGCTATAACATGATCCAATCCTCCGTAACCAATATCATATGCCCATCCATCACCGCCGATAATCCAAACAGATTTTTTAACAAGATAATCAGCAACTTCAATAAGTTTTTCTGCTTCTTTGGATTTCAAACCGACTAATTTCTTTTTAAGTTCAGCTACTCTCTCACGCTGATCATAAATACCAACTTCATCTTTTTGATTTGCATTTACAATCGAATCAACAAATTCTTTTCCTAATTGATCTTGTAATCTTGTAAGAAGTTCAAGAGCGAATTCTTTTTGTTTATCAATTGAAAGACGCATACCCATACCAAACTCGGCATTATCTTCAAATAATGAATTTGACCACGCCGGTCCGCGTCCCTCTTTATTTTTTGACCACGGTGTCGTTGGTAAGTTACCACCGTAAATAGAAGAACATCCCGTTGCATTAGCTACAACTGCTCTATCACCAAACAACTGCGAAACCAATTTTACATAGGGTGTCTCGCCGCAGCCAGAACATGCACCGGAGAATTCGAACAACGGCTGCTGCAACTGCTGACTCTTAATTAACCCGGTATTGATTTTTCTACGGTCCATTTCAGGCAACGTTAAGAAGAAATCCCAATTTGCTCTCTCTTGTTCACGTACCGGGATTTGTGGAGTCATATTTAACGCTTTCAAGCGAGTCTCTTTCTTATTCTTTGCCGGGCATACTTCAACACAAAGTTCGCACCCGGTACAATCTTCTACTGCTACCTGGATTGTGTAAGCGTAACCTTCCGGGAATTCTTTTCCCTTTGCATCCATATATTTAAATGTTGATGGTGCAGATTTCAGATATTCTTTATCATATGATTTGATCCTTATTGAAGCGTGCGGACAAACCATTGCACATTTACCGCATTGAATACAAATATCGGGATCCCAAGCCGGTACATCTAAAGCAATATTTCGTTTTTCCCATTGTGTTGAAGCCGATGGGAATGTTCCATCAATCGGCATTTCACCAACCGAAACTTTATCACCTTTGCCAGCCATCATTTTACTTAACACATTTTTAACATAATCGGGCGCTTTCTCAGAAACGATCGGGGGAAGTTCAATTGCACTTGTTACTGATGTAGGATAATCGATTTTGAAAAGATTCTCTAAGGTCTGATCAACCGCTTCAAAGTTCTTACGGACAATTTCTTCGCCTTTGGAACCGTATGTTTTTTTGATTGATTTTTTGATTTGTTCGATTGCTTCATCTTTAGGTAAAATACCCGATATAGCAAAGAAACATGTCTGCATAATCGTATTAACACGTCCGCCCATACCGGTTTTATTAGCTACGGCATAACCATCAATAACATAGAAGTTTAATTTCTTGCTAATTATCTGCTGCTGAACTTTGCGCGGTAACTTATCCCATGTTTCGTCTTTGCTGAATGGAGAGTTCAAGAGGAATGTACCTTCGTCAACAATATTCTCCAGCACATCAAACTTTTCAAGTAGACCGAAAGTGTGGCATCCTACAAACTTTGCTGTTTGAACCAGGTAAGTTGAATGGATCGGTTTTGGTCCGAAACGCAAGTGAGAAACGGTAGTTGAACCTGATTTCTTAGAATCATACACAAAATAACCTTGGGCATAATTGTCTGTTTCTTCGCCAATTATCTTAATTGAATTTTTGTTTGCGCCCACTGTTCCATCTGCACCAAGTCCGTAGAATAAACATCTAACAACATCTTCACCTTCGATAATAAAGTTTTCATCCCAATCTAAACTTGTGTTGGTAACGTCATCAATAATTCCAATAGTAAAATGATTTTTTGGTTCATCGCTTTTTAAATTATCATAAACTGCTTTAGCCATTGAAGGAGTAAATTCTTTTGATGAAAGACCGTAACGGCCTCCAACAATTTTCGGCATTTTTGCAAAAGGAGGATTATTAGAAGTCATCGCTTCAGCAATTGAAGTAACTACATCAAGATAAAGCGGTTCTCCATGAGCACCAGGCTCTTTTGTTCTATCAAGCACAGCAATTCTTTCAACTGTCTTCGGCAGTGCATCTATAAAATGTTTAGCTGACCACGGTCTGTATAATCTTACTTTAAGAAGACCAACTTTTTCTTCAAGACGGTTAGATAAATAATCAACAGTCTCTTGAGCAGTTTCGGCGCCGCTTCCCATAATAATTAATACACGTTTTGCATCGGGTGCACCGTAGTAATCGAACAACTTGTACTGACGTCCTGAAACTTTTGCAAACTTATCCATTGCCTTCTGAATAATATCAGGGCATGTATTATAAAATTTATTTACCGTTTCCCTCCCCTGGAAATAGACATCAGGATTTTGTGCTGTACCACGTATGAAAGGATTTTCGGGATTCAATGCACGTTTACGGAATTCATGAACTAAATTGTCATCGATCATTGCACGAATATCATCGTCCGTCAATTCTTCCATCTTCATAACTTCGGCAGATGTTCTGAAGCCGTCAAAAAAATGTACAAAAGGAATTCTTGATTCAAGAGTTGCGGCATGTGTAATTAATGCCGTATCCATAACTTCTTGAACAGAATTTGAACAGATCAATCCAAAACCAGTTTGTCTTGTTGCCATAACATCGCTATGATCACCAAAAATCGAAAGAGCCGAAGCAGCAATCGATCTAGCACTTACATGGAATACAGCCGGTGTAAGTTCGCCGGCAATTTTATACATGTTTGGAATCATCAAAAACAAACCTTGTGAAGCTGTGAATGTAGTAGTTAGAGCACCAGTCTGTAAGGATCCATGAACTGCACCGGCTGCACCACCTTCGCTCTGCATTTCGGTAACATTAGGAACTGTACCCCAAATATTCTTAATCCTTTTTGCTGCCCACGCATCCGAAAGTTCGCCCATTGTTGAAGAAGGAGTTATCGGATAAATTGCGATTACTTCGCTTACCCGGTACGCAACATGAGCAGCAGCTTCATTACCATCAATTGTGATTTTACGTCTTTCCATTAGTTACACCTTATATATAGTTTTCAAATATTAGTTTTCTAACTTTTTTTGAGTTTAAGCTGCTTTTAGGTGACAAAAACCTTGCCATTTTAGAGATTCGTATATCCAGTTAATTTTTAGCTTTCAGCTTATTTTAGAAGGATTTTTTGAGTCCTTTTAGAAAAAAGACATAAGAAATCTTATTTCTAAGAAATTAATTATGCGGAGACAAAAATATTAATAATGATTTAGAAAATAAAGACAAGGGAGTCTATATATTAGGATTATTTGAAATACTGGGTAAATAATGATCGAGCACCTTGATGGTTGGGAGACAACTGAATACATTGTGTTAAATCATAATATGCTGCTTGCTTATTGCTCTTTAACAAAAAACAATAGGCACGGTAAAAATATGAATCAACAAATCCGCTGTCGTAATTTATTGTTCGTGTAAAAAATAGAATTGCTTCATCTATCAAATTCTGTTTGAGTTTAACGACCCCAATATTATTGAGAGCTTTTGGATAGTCGGGTTTAATAGCTAATGCTTTGTAAAAATCCTTTTCTGCATCATTAAATCGGTTCAATGCGAAAAATATATTTCCCCTATTATTAAAATATTCTTCCTTGGTCGAATCAAGTTCAATTGATCGATTGGCATGTAGTAATGCTTCGTGGAAATTCCCAATGAAATAATGTGCAACAGATAAATTTTTTATAGCGTTGTCATAAAGCGTTCCAAGTTTAATTGCTTTTTGAAAATCTTCAATTGCTTCGTTATAAATTCCGGCACTGTGATAAACATATCCGCGGTTGTTATAATATAACGGTTTCGCACTATCTAGTTTGATTGCCATATTTGCATCATATAATGCACTTTCAAAGGTCGGCTGTTGATTAATAATAACTGCTCTGTGTGCATACGGTTCGGCAAAGTTCGAATCTAATTCAATCGATTTTGTAAATGATATATAAGCATCTCTCATTCTGTTCTTCATCATCAATTCAATTCCCAAATTTTTGTGAGCTTCCTTGTTGTTCGGTGATTGCTCAACATTATTCGTCCACAAAGTAACCGGGTCTTTCCAGACTTTATTATGCTGGTATGTCAAATAACCATATACCATTACAATAAATGATAATATCAATTGCATAACAACCGGTTTAATCTTTTCTTTAAATAAATAAAAAGAAGCTGCAAGTACGAGAGTATAACCAATGACAGCCGGGTAAAGACGATATTCAAAAAAAGAAAATTTTAATGGAAAGAAGCTTGATTCAATTGAAAGTGTTATGTAAAACCAAATTATTCCAAATGAAATTAAACGATGATTCCTGAAAGTTTTATAAACAGTAAATAGTAGAACCAGGAGAACGGTTATGCCCAACAAAACACGTAAATCGAAAATACTATCTAAGATTGGTATGTTATAATATAGATGCTGACCGTAAGGTAAAAATAAAAGACGGAAATAAATTACCTGGCAATAGAGCTGGGTTAAAAGATATGATAGTTGGTCCGGGGCTTTTGCTTGCTTTGGAATTCCATATATGATAAAAAATATTATTGCTGCGGCTATTGTAATTGTAGTTAAAATTAAAATATATTTTTTATTGACCTTATCATTATCTCTAAGAAAAAAGAATTCGATTGCAATGAGCGCTAATGGTAGCGAAAAGATTATTTCTTTTGAATAAACACCAAGTATAAAACTGAAAAAAGAGAGGATGAAGAATACATTTTTCCTTTTACTAATTTCTAATCTGCCGGTTATATAAAACAATACAGAAAGTAGATAGAACATAACAGCCAGCGATACCATTCTTTGTGTGATATACGTAACTGCTTGAACCTGAACCGGGTGTACTGCAAACAGCAGCACAGTGAATAATGAAATATTGAATGATTGGTTCTTGAGACGACTTGAGGCAACAATTGAAGTCAAGAATAACTTACGTACCAAAAGAAACACTAGTACAGAATTAATTATATGTATGATAATATTAAATAAATGGTATCCGAATAAATCAAGATTACCAATAGAATAGTTGAATGAGAATGTTAGATTTGAAATTTGGCGGTTATAGATTGGTCTTTTCCACGAATCAATCTTAAGATACTTAGCATAATTACCTATTTGTTTGTTTTTAATGATTGTATGGTAATCATCTAATTGGAATGATGTTTCAAATGAATTTGAATATTGTATTAGCGCAACGATAGCTATAATTACTATTACGAAAAGGTTTTTATGTTGTTTGGCTATTTTCAACAGTATCTAATTTATCTTTTGCAGTTGAACGAATCATTTTTAACAATCTATTTTTTGGAAACCGTCTCGGGTCATATGTTAAAATAACAGACATTGTAAAAATTGTAAGCACCAGCCATTCATATGGGATCATATTATAAAAATATCCTTTAACAAAATGATTTAAATAATTTCCATATTTACCCGGAAGTCTTTCTAAGAATATTATTGTCTTCCCATTTTCAATTTCAATAGCCGAAGCAGCTACAACATGATCAGTTGTAAATTGAATATTACCGTTTAGAACCAAGACTATTAAGAATGTAATGAGAATTGAAATCGTTAATAATGTTTTGCTAGTTACTAAAGATACCTTTTGCAATATATCAACATTGGGGATAGGTTTGAATGCATAAAAAATAAAAAGCCCTACTATAGAACCAAGCATGTTAA
>DYJK01000084.1 GCA_020723165.1 Melioribacter roseus
AATGATTTTACGCTCAAAAAGTATAAAAGAAAAGGGTAATTAGCTATGGAAAGAAAAATGTGATTAGTAGCATATGGGGAACAATATTAAACATATGTAACAGATCTTTATTCGTTAATAGTAGAACTACGAAAAGAATAGTAATGTTACTATCGTTTTGGGGTAGGATTGCAACTCTCTTTTTGTAAATCCTTGTTTTTGTTCTATAAACAAAGAAAAATTTTTAGTAACACTACGATATCTTTTCTCATTTCTTGTAGTTAAATTTTTGTAGGATATAAATTGTTGATGTGATTAATTATGATAAAACTATAACAAAATATTTCTTAAAAGAAAGATAATATTAAGTGCATTTTGGAATTAATGTAAAAAAGGTAAATTTAATTAACAAAAAGCCAACCAAAAAAGTGCACCAATGAAAATATTATTAATTATCTCCAGCTTGTTTTTAATTCTGCTTATTCAGTCATGCAGCACAACTGAGCCGATACCGGTAAATGAAAATATAAAGATTACAGAAATAGATGCAGCTGTTATCGAGGCATATCTTAACATACAAGTAGAAAATCCTTCCTTTGACAGAGAAGTAGTAATAGAAAGGAACGGACAAACTGTAATAAGCTTTACCGCAAGTAAAACCGATACAGCAATAACCGATACCGGTTTAACCGAAAACACGGTTTACAAATACAAAGCTAAACTGCAAGAAAACGGAAAAGTAATTGGTGAGAGCAACGAAGTAAGCGTTACTACAATGCAGCCAACAAGCCACAACTTTACATGGGAAAAATACACATTTGGAGGAGGTGGAGGTTCTAGTGTATTGACGGATGTAGCAATAATAGATGAAAATAATATCTGGGCTGTGGGCGAAATATACATGAAAGATTCTATGGGAAATGATGAACTACATCCATACAATGCAGTGCGTTGGGATGGAACGAAGTGGGAATTAAAACGAATATTTTTTTATACAATATGCGGGCAACAAGATAGATCACCATATCCGGCAAAATCTATTTTTGCATTCAATGAAAACGATATCTGGATTTCGGCCGGCGACCAGATAGCTCGCTGGGATGGAAATACTGAAATGACTGTGATGTGCCTTCCAACTTCATTTTATATAAACAAACTTTGGGGAAGCAGTTCAAATTCAGTGTATGCTGTTGGGGATAACGGTAACATAGCTTTTTATAATGGTTCAAGCTGGCGAAAAATAGATAGTGGAACGAATATAGATATCCATGATATATGGGGAGAAGTAGATAATACAACCGGCAAAACAACAATACTAGCTGTTGCTTCTTTACAGTTTAGCGGTAATGCGATAGAGTTATTACAAATAGACGAAAATTCTGTTACGAAACTTAATACATCTAGTCTATCGCTCAATCTCAGCAGCATTTGGTTTGATTTAGGTAAACAATATTATGTAGTCGGAGATGGAATCTTTCAGAAAAGGGTGTTGAATGAAGAAGTATGGAAAAATAAACCGCTGGACTTTACTAGTTATTATACTTTTGCGATTAGAGGAAATAGTTATAACGACATATTTGTCGTTGGCGGATTTGGTGAGATTCTCCATTATAACGGCAAAAATTGGAAAAGTTATTATGAGAGTACAAAACTTGTTTATGGCAACTATTATTCCGTTGCTGTAAGAGGAAATATCGCAGTAGCAGTAGGACAAGACGGGGACAATGCAGTAATAACTATAGGGAAAAGAAACTAATGGGATAAGAGGGAGACCACCGCCGATAATAGCCCGGTAGTGCGGCAACACTACCGGGTAACGAAACAAAAGACGCCCCAATTTTTCACCGTTGGTGAAATACGCCTTTTTGTTTGCAACGCAAATGTAAAAAAAAAATGTAGAAAAAATTTTTAGTAACACTACGATATTTTTTCTCATTTATTGTAGCTAAGTTTTTTGTGGGGTATAAATTGTTTATGTAATTGATTGTGATAAATCTATAACAAAATATTTCTTAAAAGAAAGATAATATTAAGTGGATTTTGAAATTAATGTAAAAGATGTAAATTCTACCAGAAGATTAACCGATTAATTATTGGTGTTGAAATGAAAAAAATAGCTCTCCCTATATTTTTAGTAATGCTGACATTACTAAGCTGCAACACAACCGAACCGATACCGGTAAATGAAAATATAAAGATTACCGGAATAGATGCAGCTGTCATAGAGGCGTATCTTAACATACAAATTGAAAATCCCTCACCCAATAAAGAAGTAATAATAGAAAGAGATGGAGAGAAAGTAATAAGCTTTACCGCAAGTAAAACCAATACAGCAATAAGCGATACCGGTTTAACCGAAAACACGGCTTACAAATACAAAGCGAAGCTGCAAGAAAACGGAAAAGTAATTGGTGAAAGCAGTGAGGTTAGTATAACAACAATGTTACCAACAAGCCACAACTTTACTTGGGAGACATTTACTGTTGGTTTTGTAACAAGCACCTTATTTGATGTTACAATAATAGATGAAAACAATATTTGGGTTGTTGGTGAGATATATACTGAAGATACTCACACCTACGATTCACTGGGCAATTGGATTAATCCGTATAATGCAGTGCATTGGGATGGAACGAAGTGGGAATTAAAAAGAATCAGATATTATGGAAATTGTAGCGCAGTAGAATATCCTCCACTGAAAGCGATTTGGGCTTTCTCAGCAGACAATATTATAATAACCAATGGAGGAAGTATTGGGTGGTTTGATGGTAGTAACGTTTATCTGGATTGCGGAGTAAATCCGTTATTAAATGGTACTATAAATAAAATTTGGGGTATATCGAGTGAAGATTTATATATTGTTGGAGATAACGGAAACATTGCCCACTACAACGGAGCAGACTGGGAGAAAATAGAAAGTGGAACGGATGTAAGGTTGACTGATGTCTATGGAGATGAAACCGGAGAAAATATTTTTATCTCAGGGTATAATGATTTTAAACCGACTGTTTTGCTTATGCATAAAAATAAAAAAACTGAAAAAATAATTGAAAGCACTAATCTATTTACTAACAGACCGGGATTCATTTCAGGTATAATTAGAAGTGTTTGGTTAAATAGAAACAGATTATTCACATTAACAACCTATGATCTTTACAACTCTGGAATAAATACGAACGGTGAGGCAAAAGGAATATGGAAAGGTAATCCCTATGATTGGGGTGTAAATAAAGTAAGGGGCAACGATATAAACGATATAATTACATGCGGAGTATTCGGTAGAGTCTGGCATTATAACGGAGTTAACTGGAAAATTTACACTGAACTTGTATCTCAAACTGATGACTTATATAAAATTGAAATAAAAGGAAATATCTGTGTAGCAATAGGCGAACGATACATTAACGGAATTGAAAGAAAAGGAATTATTCATATCGGGCGGAGGTGATAGAAACTCCGCAAACAATAGAAAAACAACTGGAGGTAATATGTATTTTAAAATAATCAGCAAATTGGTTTTTATCATTATTCTTTTTTTACTCGAAGGCAATATTATTTCTCAAACCGTCGATAAAAGTTTTGAAGGCATTACTTGGTCGGACAAGCGTCCGCCCGATCCAGAAATTGCGGTTGGTCCAAACCATATTATTCTTGTCGTAAACAGTAAAATTGCGATCTACAGTAAAGACGGTGTTTTAATAAGTAACAACAATTTATTAACTTTTTTTAATTCTATAACACCACCCGGTGATCCGTTTGATCCAAGGGTTGTTTATGACCATCTTTCAAGCAGATGGGTTGTATATGCATTATCAAGAACATCTGATTTTACAACATCAAATTATCTGATTGCGGTTTCTCAAAATACAGACCCAACTTCGCAATGGTATTATTATAAATTTAATGCGAGATTAGATAATTCGACAAATACAAATAATTGGGCAGATTATACCGGACTTGGTTATAATGAGGAAGCAGTATACATAACCTCGAACCAAATGTATATTTATGGAACTCAAGATTTTCAGTATGCAAAGATTAGAGCAATAAAGAAAAGTGATCTGTATAGCGGAGTTTCTACGCCAGCATATAAGGATTTTACTAATATGTTAGATGAATCTGGAGGGACAAAGAAATCGGAAAATATACAGCCGGCTCATCAGTTTGGCACCGCTTCAAAATTTTATTTAATGAATACAGCTAACGATATTACGGCTAATTATGTGGTTGTTTGGTCAATTACGAATCCCTTTGGAGCTAGTCCGGTTATTGCGAGAGAAGCTATTGTAAATGTAGGTCAATACAACCCTCCAATTGCAGTTGTTCAGAAGAACAGTACCAATACGTTGGAACCAAACGATGCAAAGATATCAGATTGCGTATTTAGAAACGGATTTTTATATGGCTGCTTCACAATAAAGAATAGTACCAATAACGGTAATGCAATAAAATACATTAAGATAAACACAACAAATTTTTCTTTGGCAATTAACGATGTTATAGAAGCGCAAAATATTTACTACTTTTATCCGGAAATATATCCGGACTTAAATGACAATTTGGTGTTGGTATTTAACAAAGCAAGTTCAAATGATTATGCGGGTGTTGCATGGACATACCGATATGCAAATACTTCTTCTATTGGAGGAATAAGCTGGTTAAAGCAAGGTGAAGCAGCGTATTATAATCCTTTAAATAATGTTAACCGTTGGGGTGATTACAGTGGTATTTGTTTAGATCCTTCGGATAATAGAAAAGTGTGGGTATATGGTGAATACGCAAAAACTTCAACAACTTGGAGTACTTGGGTAGGAATGATAAATATGACAATATTGATCCCGACTCAATTTTCAAATCTAATAGGTGTTCAAAATGCCGACGGATCATTAACAGTAAATAACAGTGTGACAGTAATATCGGGTCAATCTTCTTCTGTTTATCAAGGAAATAATTCTGTTAAAACCAACAATGAAAGATTCGTTAATTGGAATAGTGGTGGATTAACATATAAGCACAATAATTGGAACAATATTAACACTGAAAAATTAATTAATCACAATTTTATCGCAAGCTTTGGAGCAGAACAAGAACAAAATGCAAATTTTATTGATTTGCAATATAGCAAGGTACAACTAGAGCTTGATAACATCTTAGCAACAGGAAATAGTAATCTTGAATTTCAGGACCCTTGGTATATATTAAGCAATGGTGACCAACCAGGTAATTATTGGATACCATTTGCTTCGTATTATGAACCAACGGGAAAAGAAGGTGCATCCGAAAAAGGTGTTTTCTTAAATCAAGATTATAACATTCCTGGCCAACCTTATTATTCAGTTAGGGCTGTATCATCTCAAACGATCAGCAACTACACAGCATATTTCCAAAACTGGAGTACAAATAGCGCTGCCACGTTACAAAATCCAAGTTCTTTAGAAACTGGTGTAGTATTTAACTCAGGGAATGCAGTTGTAACAGCTAACTACAAAGGCCATTTAATTTCGAACAGCACAAACAGTTTTAATACCAACAGCCAAAGAAAAGTTGTAAGAACAAACAACGGACATTTGCACATGGTTTATGAATCTATGAATGCCGTATGGTACACAAGAAGTACAAGCGGCGGAGCCGGGTGGGAATCGGAAATAAGAGTTAGTCCTTTGGGTGTTAATGCGAAGAGTGCGTCTATAGCTCATTCAAACGATGGACTGAATAAAATTTACATTGTTTACCAAAGAGATGCCGGTCAATCTCCATATTTTGAACCGAAGGTTGTCTTAACAGAATATGAATATATAGATACGTTAATGGTACAAACATGGAGTGCAGATGTTTATACATTATCTTCATACAGCTACGATACTAAACCAGTAGTAGCTGCGTTAAACAATACTGTATGTGTAGTATTTAAACCAAGTTCTACTTCCGGCTTAAGAGAAAAAAATTTTTATTATGATGGAATTAGTACATGGACACCCCATGCCGATTTCCTAGTACAGAACACAACCTCAAGCAGTACAGATCCTTCTATCAGTTCTGATGTACAAAGGTATTTTTTAACATATCAAAATGGAAATACAACATTAAAATTCCTTGAATTTTTCAGAGGAACTAATGATGCCATTTCTGTTTATGAAGAATCAACTATATCAACCGGCTCGCCGTACACAAACAACAATTCAGCTTCAATATCAACCCATGAAGGTGACCCGATAATAAGCTGGAATGGACATAGTACCGGAATACCGACTGCCGTAGTTAAAAGAAGAGTTGGTGGCGTATGGTCAAACTTTAGCTCATTTGCATCGGGTGCGGTTCGCAATACAAATAACAATTCTGTAGATGCTTACACAGACGGAAGCATAATCGGTTGGTGTAACATTTATAATCAGTATCAATATGTAAGATTATTCGTGGGCTCTTATTCTGGAATACAGAATTTATCAATAACAAACGGAAATGGACAAATACAATTAAGTAATGGATATGATTTCCATGGAATAAAAGCTGTTGTTACTCAACAACCGACAAATAACATCTATCCGGTAACACCGCTTACTTATGATTTTCTTTATATGCAAAAAGCAAGCGGTGATGATAATCTGAATTATGGCCGAATGGCTATTGTACAGCTTGCCCACCAAAGTGATGGGAAAGGTAAAAAGAATTTTGTCTATTATCTTGGCGGTGTAAAAGTGGATGGTGAAAACATTAAATTCACCGAATATTCCGATACATTAAAGATAAAAAACATTGACATGTTAAACGAAGTAATGAGTACAGAACATTTTCATTTAATACCTAAAAGTGAAGTTGTATTATCTAATTCATACTATGCTTTTGATAATGATGAATACAAAGAGTGGAAAGAGAACGATGCTTCCTTTTCAATTGAACTTGTAAACCTAAATGGAAAAGTTGTTAAAGCTGAATTTAATAATTCAAAATTTGAATTAAGTACTATTACAGACGACAGATCATCATTCAAGCTTGATTGCAGTAATATAGAAGAAGGAACATATTATTTAAGAGTAAAATGTAAAGTAGATAAGGAAGCAGAATATTTTGTTAATAATGTAATGGATGAAGACTTGCCGAGCTTAAATAAAGGGTCTTATGAGGAAATCAAGATAGAAGGAAATGGAATACCGAATAGTTATCAATTAGCAAACAATTACCCTAATCCATTTAATCCAACCACAGTCATTAGTTTCAGTTTACCGAAACAAGAATATGCTACATTAAAAGTATATGATGTGCTTGGTAAAGAAGTAGCGGTGTTGGTGGATGGAGTTCGAAACAGTGGTAAACATGAAGTAACATTTAAGGCATCAGAACTTGCAAGCGGAATTTATTTCTATACACTTAAAGCCGGCGAATTTTCTCAAACCAACAAGATGATATTTTTAAAATAGTATTCGGCATCAGCTGTTCAATTAGCTGATAAATATAAAGTAGCAAACAAGGGGCGGTTAACACCGCCTTTTGTTTAACTGTACAAATAATTACTCTGTTGTCGAGTACCATGAGTTTGTCCGAGAACTTGTCTTTGTCACTCTGAACTTGGTTCAGAGTCATTATTATTATCCCATTTCAAAGGAATAGATTCCGAAACAAGACTTGCCTAACGGCAGTCAGGTTCGGAATGACGGTATCCGGACAGTCTCCCATCCCACCAAAATTACAGCGGGCAAGTCCTCGACAAGATATAACAATTACTATCAATGTACAGTCCTTAAAAGCCACATAATTTCCATTTGCTTTTTATGACTCTTATTTGAATTTTGCCATCAGCATTATAACATTTCATCACTCAATGATGGAGATTCAATGAGTACCCGCCGACAATTCTTGAATAAATTTCTAATGACTACCGGATCAACATTTGTTATTCTCAAGACCGATGCGCTTGCACGGGTAGCCGAAACTGTAGAAAAATTTGGAATGGGTCGTTCTCCAAAAGAACTGGCATCGGATGAAGATTTTTGGGGAAGAATCCAATCAGCTTTCGATGTCGATCGTTCCATAATCAATTTAAACAACGGCGGCGTATCACCATCACCTAAAACCGTTATCGATGCATTCAAACGCTACACTGATTATTACAACCAGGCGCCGTCTTACTATATGTGGAGGCATGTTGAACCTCAAGTTGAAACCATCCGCGAAAAACTTGCGATCGATTTCGGATGCGATAAAGAAGAAGTTGCGATTACACGCAACGCGAGCGAATCGCTGCAGATTGTTCAGCAAGGTATGAATTTGAAAAAGGGTGATGAAGTTTTGACGTCCACACAAGATTATCCGCGCATGTTAACTACTTACACTCAGCTCGAACGAAGATGGGGAGTTAAACTTGTTCAAGTTAAATATCCAACTCCATTACTTGATAAAGATGATTATGTTGAGGCATTCCGGAACGGAATTACATCAAAGACAAAAGCAATTCTTGTGAGTCATATCTGTTTTTTAACCGGGCAGATTTTGCCGGTGCTTGAAGTAAGCAAGCTTGCACACGAGCACGGCATACCGGTCATTTGCGATGCGGCTCATTCATTCAATCATATCCCGTACAAATTGAAAGATTTACAATGTGATTTTTTCGGTACGTCGCTCCACAAATGGACTTATGCACCGATCGGTACCGGGATGCTTTATGTGAAAAAAGATTTGATTAAAACAATCTGGCCTTTGATGGCGGCACCGAAAGAGATGGATGAAAATATCCGTAAGTTCGAAGAAATTGGAACACACCCGGCGGCAAATCATAATGCAATTGGTGAAGCGCTTGCTTTCAACGAAACGATTGGAATTGAAAGAAAGGCAGCACGGTTCCGCTATTTGCATTCGAGATGGATTGATGGTGTTCGTGATTTTGAAAATGTTAAGTTCAGGGTCAATATTGACGGCGAAGAGAATTGGTGCGGACTTGTAAACTTTTATATCGAGGGAACCGATGTTCAGAAAGTTGCTGATTATTTTTTAAATCAACATAGAATTTTTGTCGTTCCGATTGTGCATAATGAGTTTAAAGGAATAAGAGTTACACCGAATGTTTATACGCTCGAATCTGAAATTGATCTATTTGCAGAGAAAGTATTGTCTATTGCGAAAGGTGAAGTTAAAGAAGTAATGTTATAATTTTTGAAATTCCGACTTTCCTAAAGTAGGGAACAGTCTAAGACCGTTCCCTACTTTTTTGGTTGCGAGCGATTCATCATAAGAACAATGATTATTTTCCGGCTGTCTCTCTAATGTAATAATTCCTATTCATCAAGTACGACTTATTTTTTTCTAACAGTTCTTTCACAAGTTCTATTCCTATCACTTTTGTAATTCCGGTACGCATCATTTGTTCACGTTCAACATAAACTTCTCCTTTGTACGGCAGCATGGGATTGAATTCAATATCGGGCTGCTTTGTAACCGGGTGAAGTATATACTGGTAATCAGCCGGTACCGAGCGAACCAGGCCAACGAGTTCAAAGTTTGGAACTCCATCGCGGATAGCCAAAACTATTCCGCCGCTGTAACCGCGGTTAAATACTGCGTCGATTAAAAAAGAATGCCGTTCTCTTTGCGGACTGCTAACGATACCTTTTGATATCATTTTATAATTCATAGGGAAACCGAAAACATATATAAAACTTCCCCATTCCAGGTCGGCAGATTCACCCCATGGGTATCTGAATACCGGCAGATTAATCGTTGCTTGTGAAGAATATTTTTTTCCTAGCAGTGCAATGTCATTAGTCTTATCTAGAAGAATAATCTCTAATTCGCCTCCATCCGGAAGATCGGGTACGTAATTAGATTGTCTTGATTTGATCGATATGCTTTGAACTATTTTAGTCTGGACACCATTATGATCTACGTAATAGGAAATAACAGTATCAGGAAAATTTACGATATGTGCGACTGTTAGTAATGCGACATTGCCAAGGTTCTCATAAATAATAGTTGCTGTGCCGGAAGCGGAGCGGTTAAAGTAAACTTCTTCCGATGCTGATTCCTTGTAATCTTTCCCCTTTAGATCGGAAAGTTTTAATTGCTTATCCTCTGGAATAATGTAACTTGTGTAGAACGCAATGCTGTTTAAAAGTTTAATCGAGTTGCTGATTTCTTCAAGTTGTGCGGATGAGTTTTTGTATGGAAACTCACTATCGTACTTACCGTCATTTAATGTGGGATATACTGTTTCATAGACCGAGCTGCAAGAGATTAACGGAATTAGAATTAGTGCCGGGAAACATATTCTAAGTAAGCTGAAAATTTTCATAGGACACCTCAACTCAAATATATCTTTATGAAATCTAACTCAAAATCTTTTGTGAAAAAAGCGTTATGATATTTTCAAATTAGGCATCCGGTGTAAAAATTTTGTTATTGTTTTCCTTCAATGTCGCCATCGTAACCGAGCAGATTTTTCATCCAGGCTTCTCTCAATGCAAGCTGTTCTTTTGTAGGATTATCCATGATTTTAAACTGATGTTTAATTAGTCTCGGTTTTGCAGTTAACTCAACTTCTTTTTCTTCACCATTGCGCATGATACTGAACCTGAATTTTTCACCCACTTTAAGTTTGGATACTGAACCGAATGCTTGCTGTGCGTTTTGAAGCGTTACTTCTTCACCATTTACTTTGTATATAAAATCACCCGATTGTAAAACTCCTTCATTTGAAGGATCAACATTTGTTAATATAAATTTGTTATCCTTAAATCCTACACCAAAACCAAGAGATATTTTTGATGAATCGTAACCAACAATTTCGGTGTAGTCTATACCGATTTTGTTGAAGTATTCTTTAACCGGCAGAGTTTCCGTACCGGCTATATATCTGTTGATGAAATCACTTATTTCGGGATATGTCATTTGTGAAATCTCATTGAAGAAATCTTTTTCGCTGAATGCTTTTTTTGCACCGTATTTTTTTGCTAATTGAACTATCAATTCTCGCAATCCTTTTGTTCCGTTCGATAATTCCAAAAGCCGGAGATCCAAAAGAGTTCCAATGACAGAGCCTTTATTATAAATGTTGAAATACTGATCCTGGAGATTGACACAATTAATGCCGAGTTCGGTAAGTGATAAATCCTTATTGAAATTATCATTGATAGAAAGTTTTTGTTTTACTTGCTGTAAGTAGTCGTCTAGTGTTATTAAATAATCGCGCATTTGCATAATGTCCGATGCCCATTCGGTTATTCCTTCGTAAAACCAAAGATGCTGCGACATAACCGGCTGTTCGTAATTGAAATTTTCAACTAACTCGCTGTGAATTTGCAGTGGGGTAACAACGTGAAAAAATTCATGCGCAGCGGTAGAACGTAAACTTTCGGCTAATTCTTCGCTAAGGGGATCTTCTTTATAAACGTAGATTGAACTGTAATTATGTTCCCATGCACCGGCAGAAAAGTTTTCAAAGTGAAATAAGAATACATATCTATCTACCGGCAAACCTTTTGTGAATTGACCGGCAGCGTTTAGAACATCTTCGCATATCATAAGTATGTTGTCGGATGTTATCAGCCCGGTTTTTGAGTAAGTGAAAATATCAACTGTTGTTTCTTCAATTTTTGCTGATGCTTTTGTGAGGTTGCCGATAAGTATCGGTGAATCAACAACGTAATCATAATCAGGGGCAGTATAATAACCATCATTATTTTGTGTAAGTGCAGTACCGATTGTCCAATCGGTTGGGTAATTAAGTTTAATCTCTATTGGATATTTCTGCATACCGTGGAAATATCCGAAAACCGTCTGTCCGTTTATTAACACATGATCGTCTTCAAGAGAACTTCCGCACATCGGGTAAACCGGATCTTTATCAAGCTGTGTATCAAATGTTTCTGCAATTGTGTAAACTATTTTTGTTGTAACAGTAGGATCGGAAATCTCCCATTGGTTTACTGATAACTGCTTTGTAGGGATTTCATTTTCATTTTTATCGTAAGCTTTGAAACTTCGTACATATCTGCCGATATTCATAATTTGGTATGTACCCGGTGCCGTTGCAGCAAATTGGTATATATTGTTTTGGTCCGTCAGCTTGCCGGGAATTAATGTTACTTTAAATAAATCATCGCTGCGGTCGTTGAGATTAACATAAAACTTATGCTGTGCCGATAGGATTGTTAAAGTTGTAAAGAAAATTAAAAGTATTAGGATTACAAATTTTATCTGCTTATTCATGAAAATCCCTCAAATCTGTTACAATTATGACGGTTAAAACAAATTATTGTTTTGGAATATGAATTAATCTTAGAAAAACCTTCCGTTATATCTCATACCGAAACTGAATGCATAGAGATTACTTCGCACTTTTGATGAGGAATCATTGAAATAATTGATTTCCAAATCATCTGATGGAATAGGGATATAAGCATAATCAAAATAGATAGAGAGAGGAAGTCCCCAAACATTAAATGGGTAATTTAACCCGGCGCCGTAACGCCAATTCAATTTTCCTCTTTCATAAAGAATAGACTGAGTCGGCTGCACAACCACACCGGCACGAAAAGCAATTATATTGAACAATTTTAATTCGGCGCCGGTGCCCCAGTAATCAACATTCGATTCTTCTCCGCTACCCGGATTTAATAATCTATAATATTCACCGGTAATAGTGAAATCGGTATTCACTCGAATTTTTTCACCAATGACCATTTTTGTCTCATAAGCAAAACCAACCCGTACAAATTTTGTTAATTCATTTTTCATTACAACATCGGGGTATGCTGAATTTGTCTCTTCCATTTCGGTTCCAAAATTCTGAACCGATAAACCGAAACTCAATTTATCTTTATACGTTGGAGAGTTGACCAATTCTTTGATCTCGTATAGAATTCCCAAATCGATTAATGTTGGTGTATTCGACACAGTATTACCCGATTCGATAGAACTGCTAGTAGTGCTTGAATTGAAAAATTTTAATCCGAAACCGATTGTTAAGTTATCGAAAAGATTTTTTGCAAAAATAAAAGAGATGAGAGTTCTGGTTAATTCGTAAGAATTATTATCGTTACTAAAAGAGATATCACCGCTGGAAAATTTATTATATGAAAAAGCAAACTTTCCGAACGGAGCCGATACAGAAGCCCCGGTGTTAAAATAGTTCATATCCTCTAATGTTGAGTTCCAGCCATGATAACGGTAATTATAAAAGAATGCTAAATTATTATCGGAAACAGCAGCCGAGTTTTCGAAAAAGGAATTTATTGAATTGCTGTACGCAACGAACGATTCGCCCATCGAAATATTCTTTGCATCGACTGCAACATCTGCCGGTGTACCTTTAATTGTGTAGTTTGATCCTTCTTGTGCGGTTAAGAGAAATGTGGTAACAAAGAAAATTGAGGCGATTAACTTTTTCATTTTTTAATCCGGTTTTGTTAAAGAACCATAGTAAAAGTATTTATCAACGCCTCTCAAGAGTTCTGATTCAATTTATGTTTACTTAGTAAAAATTACAATACAATTTTTTTACGCTATTTTTTCTTTTCGAATAACAGTTCCGTAAATATAAAATCAGGTGAGTTTGGTACTTCGACAGTAAATTTTGTTATTTCGGCATTAAAGTTCATATCAAATTTTACCCAACCACGCGTAAGGAATTCGTCTTCCCAATCAATAGTAAAGGTATCGAAATGATAATGTTTCAACTCACCCCTAAAAGTGGGTGAGGGAAGGAATTGCATGAACAATTGTCCATCCTTCAATGAGACCTCGGCTTTCCCGTACATTTTATCTTCGTATGTTCCGCAATATTTTTCTAACGGTAATGATGGATTTGTATCTTTTACTCTTACTTCTTCGCGCCGCTCATATTCTTTTTTATATCCATCCAATCTTTTAGCAAAATTCTCAAGTATAGTTTTGTTATAATCTTTTGGCTCAACACCCGTGAAGAGATCGAAAATGTAACTTCGAATAGCTGCTACCATTCCAACTTCAAGATTACTAAGTAATACGAATCCAAATTTTTCTTCGGGTACAATAGTAATATCGGAAATCATACCCGGCATTCCGCCGCCGTGGTTCAATGTTCGTTTACCGTTCCGGTAACTTATATACCATCCCAAACCGTAATTTGCATTACCAAAAGCAAATTGATTTGAATGCATTTCATTTGCTTGCCTTTCCGAAAAAATTCTTTGATCGCTCCATTTACCTTTGTTAAGCTGCAGACGTATCCATTGTGCCATATCTTTAACGCTCGAGTTCAATCCCAATGCACCGCCGGCATTATCCTTTTGAGTATCGGTATAGATTTTCATTTCACCATTTTTTTCATAATGCGCTTTAGAAGCATTCCCGGCTTTCAATAACTCGGCATAAGAAGTATTTGTATTGTTCATTCCAATCTTATCAAGGATATGTGATTTTACAAATTCTGCCCAAGTTGTATCGGTAACTGCATTAACAATTTCCGCCGCCGTGATAAACATAATATTTTGATAGCCGTATTTTGTTCTGAAACTGGAAGTTGGTTTTAAATACCGTGCACGTTGAATTACTTCTTCACGGGTATAGTTTGAACTTAACCATAGAAAGTCGCCGCTGAATGTTGCAAGACCGCTTCTGTGTGTTATAAGGTCGCGGATAGACATTTCTTTAGTTACCCATGGATCGTACATCTGGAAGCCGGGTAGATATTTTGTTACGGGATCGTCCCAGTTTATTTTCCCTTGATCAACAAGAATTGCAAGCGAAGCTGTGGTAAATGCTTTAGAGCAAGATGCAATTACAAATAAAGTGTTCTCATCAACACGTTCATCTTTATGAATATCGCGTACACCGTAACCTTTGGCAAAAATTACAGAATCATTTTTTACTATTGCAACAGCAAAGCCGGGCATCTTCCAATCTTGCATAGCTTGCTGTATGTAAGAGTCGATTTTGTCGAGTTTATCTTGCTGGGAAAAAATGTTTGAGCATTGAACGAAAATAAAAAGTAATATTATCCGCAGTCTATAATTAATAAACATAAAAACTCCCGGTTGTTAAATGAGAAATTTAATTTAGATGGGTCCCCCGTTAAATGTTCTATCTGCCCCGATTATACTTACCTATAATTTCTGTCTGGGCTAAAATATGTCCATTCATTAAAGAGAGCAATTGTTTTTTTGTCAGTCCCTCCTTGGCATTCAATAAATTATCGAGAGCGTAGAGTTTGAAAAAATAACGATGTGTCCCCGATGGTGGACACGGACCACTATAGCTGTTTTTACCCCAGTCGTTTTTGCCTTCCAGCGATCCATTTGGTAATAATTTTTTTGAAGATGCATCTTCTTTAAATTCCCTTGTTTCTTTAGGTATGTTGTAAATGATCCAATGTACCCAATCACCAACCGGTGCATCGGGATCGTCGTTTATAAGAGCAAAGGATTTTGTATTAGCCGGTGGATCGTTCCAATTGAGAGGGGGAGAAATGTTTATTCCATCGCAGCAGTATTTCCGCGGTATCATTTCGCCATTCTTGAATACTGAACTGGAAATTTGAAATTCCATTTTTCTTTCCTCCTTTAATTGCTGAAGGGGAATGGAACATATACACAAAACCAACACGAGAAGAAAATTCATTCGTTATTAATTAGTTTGTAACTCAAAAAATTGCGGAAACCGTTTTATTACACAATGCCCGATCATCTCGGCTATTTCGCTTGCTTTTAGAAGATTGGTATTAATTGTTACATGATAACTCAAAGGGTCTTCAATATTTTTATGGAAATACTTTGAGATAAAATCTTTCCGTGCCAAATCCTCTTTCCTGATAAACTCCGTAGCTGTTTTTCGATCAATATTATAAAGCTCAATTGCGTTTTCTATTCTGAAAATTTCCGGGGCAACAAGCCGTATATGAAATGTCTTTGCATGGTTTGCTAATATAATATTTGCACCCCTTCCAATAATTATAGCATCACCGAATTCCGCTATATGCAAAATTGTCTTTGATGTTTTGTGAAGCAAAGAAATTTTTGACGGGCTGACACCTAATATTTCGCCGAACCATCCTTCTATCTTCGGAACCTTTTCTTCCTCAAGATATTTTTTGAAATGCGAAGGGAGATGATGGTCCTCCATTACTTTGTTAATCAGGTCCTTGTCAAAGTAAGTCCAGTCATTATAATCTTTAATCGAAAAACTATTGAGGTAATCTACAAGCTTACAACAAATTGCATTTGCGCCAACGCCGGTCTCTCTTGAGATTGTTATTATTGGCCCGGGATTTTGTTTCCGTTTTTGCAGTTTAATATCTTCTTCGGAATGTTTCTCAATGTAGATACGGGCTTTTTCGTATGCGCTTACTATTTTCATAAAACCTCCATCAATTATGGTTGAAAATGGAGGAGAGGGAATATTTCTATACCAAATTTAATGAATAGATAAATGATAGGAAATTATTTTATATGAACAGATTGAATGTAGTATTTAGTGTCCGGAATTAACCGGACACTATTTATCGATATGAAATATTATTTTTTAGAAAATCTTTTATACAACATCCACGTAAAGAAAACCGAAAGACC
>DYJK01000085.1:0-3013 GCA_020723165.1 Melioribacter roseus
AAGTGCTTGTTAATAAAATAAGAGATAATTTTGTGCGCAAAAAAAATAGATGATAATAATGCGCATAATGGAGAAGTTCTTTCCGAAGTATCTATCTTTCAGAACAATTTCCTACCTAAAAACGATTGATTTAAGCAGTTTCTTCTATTGATTTTTTGTTGTAAAGAAAATCCCAGGTATCATCATTTAATTAAAAATCTAATTAAACTTTATTTTTCTATGATTTGTTAAATAACGAAGAAATATTACACTTAAGGAGAAAAATGAAAAGCGTCTACTCTATTTTAGTTCTTTTATTGATGTTTACAACTTTATTAATTGCACAAAATACACAGCAAAGGAATTTTGATCCGTCAAAATTCCAACCGGTAGGAAAAATTTCCGGGAAAGTAATTGATTCAAATACATCAGAACCGATTGAATATGCAAATCTTGTACTTTATAGAATGAGGGATTCGGCAATGGTGAATGGTACAGTTAGTATCAACAACGGTGGTTTTACTTTTGAAAAACTGATGCCCGGCAGATACTATATAAAAATAACTTACATAGGTTATGAAAATAAATTAATAGATACTTTGACTTTGCGACCCAATGCGCCGGAAATTAAACTCGGTACGATTAAATTAGAAACCAAATCTGTAAATGTTGGCGAGGTAGTTGTTGAGGGACAGAAAGAGTCAATGGTTTATAATTTAGATAAGAAAGTTTTAAACATAGATCAAAACATGGCAAACTCAGGTGCTACGGCATTAGAGATAATTGAGAATATCCCATCTGTTACCGTTGATGCAGATGGCGGCGTAGCTGTAAGAGGAAATCCTAATATAAATATTCTAATTGATGGTAAACCATCGGCACTTGCCGGGTATGGCAGTTCCGATGTACTATCACAAATTCCGGCGAGCCAGATTGAAAGTATTGAACTTGTAACTAATCCATCTGCTAAATACGATCCCGAAGGAACCGGCGGAATATTAAATGTTATACTAAAAAGAAAAAGTAGTCTTGGTGTTAATGGAAGTGCTTTAGCTAATGCCGGTACGGGGGAGCGATATAATACATCACTTAATCTAAATTTGAGATCAGATGATTTTAACATCTTTACAAGTTACGATGCACGTTTAAATAAATTTAACAGTACATCAAATTCACTGCGCACAACTGAATATAATGGAACCTCGTCAACGCTGGATCAGCTATCGGATAATAATAACGATATGAATAATCATAACATAAATGTAGGCGGTGATTATTATTTAACCGGGAAAGATATTTTGAGTTTATCTACACAATTTCGAATTGGTAATTTTGATAACAACAGTGTAATAGACAATAAAAATTATGACAATGAAAATTCATTGGATGACTATTATCAGAGGTTAAGCAGCGGTTTTAGAAAATTTAGGTCTCAGAACTACACATTAAGTTATAAAAAAACATTTGATAGCCGCACCCAGGAACTAACTGCTGATGTTATGTATTCGAACAGTGCGATGAACAGTGAATCTAATATTAACCAGCAATATTTTGATATCGGAACCGGGCTGCCGAATGATGATCTCTCTCAGCAGAAATCGCTATCGGATAATTCAAACCGTCTTTTCTTAATTCAAGCAAATTATATTCAACCGCTAAATGAATTTGGGAGGTTTGAAGGCGGATTTAAGAGTACAATGAAAGATCTAAAAATGCAGAACGATTATCTTCTATTCGATCCTTCAACTTCTGCGTGGGTGAACTCTTCACCGGTAAATAATATTTATGATTATAAAGAACAAGTTCATGCAGCATATGGAATTTATTCAAACAACTACGGAGGTTTTTCATACCAGTTTGGCGTAAGAGCAGAACAAGTATTGATAGACGGTACTGTTGAATCAACCGGTCAAACTTTTGAAAACGATTATTTTAGTCTCTACCCATCGGTACATTTAAGATATAATTTTTCTGAATTGGAAGAGCTGCAATTTAGTTACAGTCGCCGCGTTGATAGACCGAGAAATAATCAATTAAATCCGTATGTAGATTATTCAGACTCACTAAATATTTTTGCCGGTAATCCAAACCTGAAAGCACAGTATATAAATTCATTAGAACTCGGTTATTCAAAATTTTTTGGTAAGACTTCTGTTGTATCATCAGTATTTTTTAGACAGAACAATGATATGATCAGTTCGATCAGCACACTACTTGATCACGGCGTTACTTACACTACTTATCAAAATGTAGCTAAAGGACAATCGTATGGAGCAGAGTTTATAATTATGCAGCCGGTATTCGATTGGTGGCGACTCAACGGGACGGTATCATTTTTTACAAATAGAATTGAGGATGATTTTTCTTTAGGAGGTGCTCGCGAAAGCAGCAGCTGGCTGGCAAGAATAAATTCCAATATGACTTTATTGGAAGATTTTCAACTACAATTGATCGGTTCTTACGCATCACCAACGATTCAGTTGTCAATGGGTGATGGTGGAAGAGGATTTGGCGGCGGACCGATGTTCTTTGGTGGTTCTAACGGCCAAACAAAAATGAAAGAGCAATATGCTCTCGACGCAATTCTAAGAAAAGATTTTCTGGATGGCCGGTTATCTCTTACCTTGAGAATAACAGATATCTTTAATACTAGGGAATTTAATTCCGAGACAAACGGTATGGGCTTTTATATGAGCAGTGAAAGGAAACCGGATTCTCGTGTAGCATATCTTGGGATTTCTTACCGTTTGGATAACAAAAAGAATCAGGATCAAGAGAGAGAAAAACGAATAGAAGAAGGATTGGATGAACTATAATTTGTTTAAGCCCGGCTTAATTGATGCTGTTGTATAATTCGGAAACAAAAACTTACCACCAGTTTTTTCCGAAGGAATGGCTTCGCCAAACTGACGGAATCCAAAAAAGAACGATAATATTTTGGCTTTAGCTACATTAGCTTTGCATGATGGGGTTAAAGCCCATGGTTCCGTTTTTTCTGTCTTTATTCCGTCTGCTAAAGCAGACGGTTATTCAG
>DYJK01000085.1:3023-16360 GCA_020723165.1 Melioribacter roseus
GTGTGCTATTCTTTAAAAAATCTTACTTTTGAGACAGCCTCTTATGAGGATACAAATTTATTCTAAGCAATAATACTTTACTCATCAACACGCTCCATTAATCGGTGCTCTTAATTTGTATAGAATGTTTTCAATTATTTTTATTAGATTCTACACAGACAAAAATCATCTAAGTACTTTATGGTTGCTAACAAAATCCTTATTCTATTTTTATTACCGCTGATTATAATATCGGGTCAATCCATCCATCAAAAACAAAATGAAATTTTTAAGAAAGGTTATAACAGACTCACCCAATCAACTATTTCAAAACAGAACGACACACAATTCAATCCGAACAAAGTTAACGCAATCAAAACTGTGTTTGGTTATTTGCCCTGGTGGAATTATATAACAAATAACTATAATCACTATCCTGAGTTGATAAACCGAATAGCTGTTTTTTCGTTCGAGGCAGACAGTCTTGGAAATTTAACA
The DNA here is from genome assembly GCA_020723165.1 of Melioribacter roseus. Classification (GTDB taxonomy): domain Bacteria; phylum Bacteroidota; class Ignavibacteria; order Ignavibacteriales; family Melioribacteraceae; genus DYJK01. Next base: position 3,501 of record DYJK01000085.1, read on the forward strand.
CCGCCGCCCCTTTGGCCGTGGAATGATATCCTGAATTACGAAATTATGTTATGGCCTTTAGATATAAGTGTAATTATGACCGTCACGAGTTTTAACGGTGAACATATTAATGGTTTCTTAAGAAATAATTCCATTAAACAGAACTTGATAAAAAATATAAAAGAACATTTAGGAATTATGAGCGGGGTGAATATTGATTTTGAAAACCTGAAGGACGAAGATAAAGGGGAAGCCATAGTTAATTTTATGAAAGAGCTTTCTGATTCTGTTAAAAAAGATCGATCCGGTGTAGAAATTTCTTTTGCATCTCCATCTTATGGTTATGGATTGTGGGATTTCAAAGGTTTGGCTGAAGCATGCGATTATCTTTTTGTTATGTGTTATGATTTCTACGGAAGCTGGAGTACAACTACCGGGCCTTCATCACCGCTTACCGGGGCATTTTTTAGTGTTACAAAAATATTTGAACAAGAATACAAAAATGTTCCGCCGGAGAAATTAATTATGGGTGTTCCTTATTACGGTAATTATTGGAAGACCGATTCACCATTTCCATATGCAGAGGTAACACCTTACAACCCTGATTCTACTTATAATGATTGGCAAGATTTTGTTACTTATGATTCTGCGTACACTCTATCAACAATTTATGATAAATCGTGGGATAATGTCTCGCAAACACCGTGGATAACATGGCAAAATGACCGTTGGAATCAGGTGTGGTATGATGATTCATTAAGTCTTGCCCTTAAATATAATTTAGCTTTACAGAAAGATTTAAAAGGAATAGGCATTTGGGCTATTGGCTATGATGGTAAAAGAGAAGAATTGTGGAATTTGATCAGAGAAAAATTTAAAACCACATCTGTACTGCAGATTAAAGCACTACCTAATGATTTCGTACTTTTTCAGAACTATCCTAATCCGTTTAATCCAACTACTACTATAGAATACACAATACACACCCCTACCTTCGGTTTCCCCTCTCGAGAGGGGAACACAAGGGGTGTGTTTACAACATTGAAAGTTTTCGATATCCTCGGAAGAGAAGTTGCGACACTTGTTAATGAATATCAGCAACCGGGAAAATATAATGTAGAATTTAATGTAGAGACGTTCCATCAGCCTCGACAAGGCGGAGGCTTGACGGGTGGAACGTCTTTACCAAGCGGAGTTTATTTTTATACATTGGTAGTTCGTCCTTCGGCAAGCTCAGGACATGTGTTTAAAGAAACAAAAAAAATGTTATTTTTAAAGTGAACTTTGAATCGTTTTTTATTTTTTGTGAATCTAATTAACATCACAAATAGGAGTGTAAGATGATAAAAAATATGGGTAGTGCTGATAAAATAATACGGTTAATACTTGGTGTAGTAATAATAGTTATAGGTATTTATTTCCAGAGCTGGTGGGGTGTAATAGGTATACTGCCGATTTTTACAGCACTTGTTGGCTGGTGCCCGGCATATATGCCCTTTGGAATCTCAACTTGTAAAACAAAAACTGCAAAATAATTTATGGGGCTATATGCCCCTTTTTTTCTTTCAATAACGTCTCACTTTTTAAATTCTATTCTTTAACCTTATAATTCACTTTTATATATTATACTTACAATTAAAATTAAAGTGTTTTATTTGAAAGAATTCGAAATAAATATCCTAAGTGATTATGATAATGTGGCGCAAGTAAATGATGCCGTCCGCGATTTTCTAAGTAATCAAGGAGTTGAAACTTATATATTAAATGCCTTCGATATTTGTCTAACGGAAGCTCTGAATAATATAATTAAACATGCATACAAAGAAGAAAATGGCAGAGAGATTGTTGTTAAATTAAGAAAAGACACTAAGGTTATAGAAGTTGAAATCATTGATGAAGGCCAACCGAGAACAAAATTTGAAATTCCTAATTTGGATTTTGATCCCCAGGATATAAATAACCTACCGGAAAGCGGCATGGGTCTCTTTATTATGAATCAGTTAATGGATGAATTAAAATATGAAAACCGGGATGGGAAAAATTATTTCCTACTCAAGAAGTGGCTCTACTAATTATATTTACACCTAAAAAAACTTACCGGAACAGATTTGAAAAAATATTTGATCTTTTTATTGTTTATTACTTCGATAATAGTGGGGCAAGATACTACTCGAAGCCAGGCATTCAAGAATAACCAATTTATTAGACCTTCAATTTTTAAAGCAAAATACCCTTCATATTCATTATTAGCCGGATATATTTTAGTAACCGAAGCGAACCGCGGCGATCCGTTTGCTCAACACGAACTGGGAATCCGCTATCTTATAGGAAAAGGTTTCCAGGCGGATACTGTAAAAGCTGTCTATTGGTTACGCAGAGCTGTGGATCAAAATTTGCCTTCTGCAAAATATAATTACGGAATTTTACTTTACAACGGAATTGGTGTTCCATGGAATCCGTTTGAAGCATATATTAATTTCAAAAGTGCAGCTAGTACCGGTCTATCTGAAGCACTTTTAGCATATGGTTTGCTGCTTACGGATAATTTGACTATCAATCGTAACTACGGCGAAGCTTACAAACAATTTGTCAAAGCATCTAAAGCCGAGTATGAACCGGCAAAAGAGATTCTTTCACAATTGAAGAAAAGCGGGTTCATTCCACCACTTGAACCTTTAGATGAATCGGAACAACATTCTCAACAAATAATTGATGAGTCTCCCAAGCTTGTAAGTTCCGACTGGGATTTAGATTATTTTAATTTCGATAACGAAACAGAAGAAGATGATCAAAAGAAGATTACCCGGTTGTTAAGCAACAAAAGTTCGGATCTAAAAAAAATTCTTGGTCTGGAAGAATCGAGCAATAAAATTACTATTCCTGATACAAGTGGTATTGGTATTCTTAAATTTGCCGCAGAGAATGGCAGTCCCGAAGCGCTGCTGGTAATGGCTAAATGTTACGAAAACGGTATAGTACTGGAAAAGAAAATTATCAACGCTGCCGTAAATTATTTGAGTGCATACCGTCTCGGTTCATATAAAGCCGGTGAGAATTTATATAAGCTGATGCAGAATGAAGATTTTCATAAATTATTAAAAGATGAAGCTGCTAAAGGGGAACCGGATGCAATGTATGTTTGGGCTGGTATATCGGCAATTGGTTATAATGATCAAATCAGCAACAACCAGGCGCTCGATTTTTTGAACAAAGCTGCTTCAAAAAATCATATACAATCAATTATTGAATTAGGTCTCTGTTATAGTTCCGGTTCAATTGTGAAAAAAGATTTTGAAAAAGCAATCGGCTATTGGGAAAATGCTGCTCAATTGGGAAGCCGCGAGGCCTCTGTTAGAATTGCATTTGCTCAAATTGCCGATACCGTAAATAAAAAAAATGTTACCGGCAGTATCGAATTATTATTAAATGCAGCAGATGAAGGTTCTGTACTTGCCCAAACATTTTTAGGTTACTGTTATGAAAAGGGACTTGGAATGAGAGAGGATAAAGGTCTTGCTGCCCGATACTATCGCCATGCTGCACAACGGGGAAATGAAATTGCAGCAAATTCATTAATTAGATTATACGATGAAATACGACCGCTTGATGAGGAATTTCAAATTTATAAAGGTGAATGATCGGCTTTTAGAACTACCATCGTCAGGTCATCATGCTGATTAGCACTGCCTCTAAAGGCGATTATTGCGTTTAACAATGCACTTTTTATTTCTTCAGCAGTCTTTTTGAAATTGTTTTTAATTATTCTTTTCACATTCTCGTCGCCAAATTGATCACGCATTATATTCATAGTATCTGTTACGCCATCCGAGTAGAGAAACAAAATATCCCCTTGGTTCATTTTTATTTCGGCGGTTTTCAAGGTTCTTTCAAAAGCACCTTTGTCATTCAGACCAATACCAATTCCTTGAGGAGAAATAACTTCAATTTCATTTGAAGCAGCATTGAATTTTATTGCCGGCGGATGACCGGCTCTTGATAACTTAATTGTATTATCTTTTTCCAGCGAAGCGAGAGTGATAGTTAAAAAATATTCTTTACGTAAATTTTTAGAAAAATATTTTTTAAGGTTGATTATAAAATCACGAACATCGCTAAAATAATTCATGAGTTGATAGATAATAGCTTGAACACGAACCATATATAGCGCGGCAGCCATTCCTTTGCCGGAAATATCACCAACAACAACATATGTTCTTTCACCGTTTTCAATTACATCAAAGTAATCACCTCCAACTTCTCTTGCCGGTTCATAATATGTTGCAATTTGGTAGTTATATATTTGCTTGGGATGTTTAGGTATCAGGTCAAATTGGATTTTCCGCGCAACTTCTATTTCACTTTTTGCTGAAAGTTTATCGGCAAGTTCGAAAGCAAGCAGAAGATTCAAAATTAAAAATGATGCAAACAAATAAATTGGTATCTGTTCAAAAAATCCGGCAAAAAAGAAAAGGATAGCAATTAAGTAAAAAATTCTGCGAGCCGGGGTTAATCTTAAAATGAATGCATTGAATAAACTCCGTGTAAAAATTAGTGAGCGTGTTAATTTGTTTTGATGTGGATTCGGCTTGGGTATATCGCTTTTGAAAAATTCGTAAACCTCATTTGCCTCTCTTTTGATTAACCGTTCAATTTCCTGGTAACTTAGATCGCTAGTGTATAGATCAAAAATCTTTTTTATAGGATTATCATTTGGCAAGTTAATTTCCCTTAAATGCTACGTTTTTTAGACGTTTTTTTTATACCAATGTTCACAAATTTCGAGATTTTAATTTTGTATACAAACTTTTTTATTGAGAGAATAAAGGATAATTACTCTTGAAAGTGAGAAGATATTTTTGAAATAAGAAAAAGGGAGGGATTCTTTTTTGACGGGGTGATATGTGACTGTATATATTGGAATTATAACTCTTCTTTCATATTTTTGAGCCGAGATGATATCAAATATCTAATCAATTTTGGCTCAATTCTTGTCGTGTACTATTAAATTTTGAAAGGGATTTATGGTTTGGAAAATAATACTGTTTTTGTTGATGTCCTTTGTAATAATTGCCGGTATTACATTCCCGATAGTTCCTCAACCTTCGCACTGGTATGAATTTCCGAACATACCCGGTTTGGAAGAAAAAGCAAAAATAATATTCTTCCATGTACCTACTGCATGGCTTTCTGTTATTGCTTTCTTGATGGCGATGATTTATGGAGTCAGATATTTAAGAAAGAAAAATTTAGATGATGATTCCAAATCGGCAGCTTCTCTTCAACTTGGGATGGTATTTTGTATTCTTGCGACTGTAACCGGTTCCATTTGGGCAAAATTTACATGGGGCGCTTTCTGGCACTGGGATCCAAGGGAAACAAGTATATTCATTCTCTTACTAATCTATGGTTCATTGTTTGCGCTTCGTTCAGCAATAGAAAATGAAGATAAGCGTGCTCGCCTTTCTGCTGTTTATTCTATAATTGCATTCTTAACAGTTCCGTTTTTTATTTTTATTATGCCGCGGATAATGACTGGGCTTCATCCCGGCTCATCAAATGATGATACGTCGGGACCGGTTGTAGATTTTAAGATGAATGCAAATATGCAATTAGTATTTTATATATCTCTTTTTACATTCACTATTCTTTACTGGTGGATGTGGAAGATCAGGTATAAAGCAATTATAATTCAGGAAAATTTATTTAAGAAATAGAACGAGGTAAAAATTGGAAGGTGGATTTTTCGGATTCTTAGAACATAATTCAATTTATATAGTAATGTTTATTGTACTTGTTGTTTGGCTCGGAATCTTTATCTTTCTATGGAATACCGACAAACGTCTGAAATCAATTGAAAGTGAGTTAAAGGAGAAAAAGTAATATGAAAAATAAATATTTATTCGGGGGCGCCATTATTGTAATATTTCTTGGTGTTATGATTTATTTGTTCACCCAAACAAATGTACAGTATGAAAGCAGTTTCGTAAAAATAATGGAATCAGGCAAGACCGTTAAAGCAACTGGCAGCTGGGTGAAAGAAAATGGTTACGAGATCAATAAGGAAAAGAAAATTTTTGCATTTTATATGAAAGATGAAAACGGAAGCTTGATGAGGGTTATGTACCACGGAACAATACCGAATAATTTCGAATCATCTACAAGTGTTGTTGTTACCGGTAAATACCAGGATGGAATTTTCCACGCGACAGATATACTTACCAAATGCCCATCTAAATATCAGGAACAACCAGTACAAAACGCCGGATCTTAATTTGGCGGTTAGGAGTTTACAATGATAGGAAATATATCTTTAACCCTGGCACTTTTTGCCGGGGTCTTTTCTGTTATAATGTATTTTTTAACATTTAGAGGTTATAAGAATACATTACAATTAGCGCGTATTGGTTATCATACAACAGCAATCTTTATTCTTGTTGCAAGCGCATTGCTTCTCCACGCAATTCTAACGCACCAGTACCAATACAAATACGTTTACAATTACAGCGGCAGCGATCTTCCAATCGGATTATTGATTTCGACTTTTTATGCCGGTCAGGAAGGAAGCTTTATGCTCTGGACTCTCTTTTCTGCTGTCATAGGACTGATACTTTTAGATTATACTTCTAAACGGGGTGATCTTGAACAGCGGACTATGATGATCTTTACCTTAGCTTTAACATTTTTATTGATCATGATTAATCCGCTCTTGAAATCTCCTTTTACATATATTTGGTCGCAGCCGGATTTTATCGATTTCGCAAATATTAATGCTTCATTCTTATCGATACCTGATCTGCAAAATTTTATCTTCAGCGATCCGCAATCGAATAAACAATTTGTGCAGATGAGCGATCAATTATATGGTGTACTTCAAGCAAATAATATTACTGTTAACCAGTTTATCATTCAAGGTAAAGGATTAAACCCTCTACTGCAAAATTTTTGGATGCAGATTCATCCGCCGATATTGTTCATCGGTTTTTCGATGTCAGCTGTTCCATTTGCATTTGCAGTTGCCGCACTCTTAAAAAACGAATACAAAGATTGGGTTAAACAAGCATTGCCATGGGTGTTAAGCGGTACAATGGTTTTAGGTTTAGCAATAATGTTGGGTGGATACTGGGCATATGGTGTGTTAGGTTGGGGCGGTTACTGGGGATGGGACCCGGTTGAAAATTCTTCCCTTGTACCCTGGTTAGTAGGTGTTGCTTCAATTCATACTTTGTTGGTTCAGAAAAAAAACCAAGCTAGTGATGGTGGAAGCAGATTTGTTAAAACCAATCTTATTCTTAGCATTATGACCTATGTACTTGTTCTGTATAGTACATTCCTTACACGTAGCGGCATTCTTGGCGATGCGTCAGTGCATTCATTTGTTGATCCCGGAATGACTGTTTATTTATTTCTGGTAATCTTTCTTGGATTATTTACTGTAATAGGAATTGGCGGCATAGCATATCGATGGAAATTTTTAACACAGCATTTTTCTTTCGAAGAAAATGTACTTTCGCGCGAACTTGCATTGTTTACCGGTTCGGTAGCTTTAATTGCTGCTGCTATTATTGTTCTTGTTGGTACCAGTGCACCAATATTTGGCCAAACGGTGGAACTTAAATTTTACAACGAACTCAATCTGCCTATTGCAATTATTATCGGTTTGTTAAACGGTGTTAGTATAATTCTAAAGTGGAAACAAACTGACACAAATCAATTTTGGAAACAATCGCGTATTTCTTTTCTTATTTCAGCTCTATTTACTATTGCGGTTGTTGTTTTCGGTGGTCTCGGCCAAATCATGTTAGCTGTTTTGATTTTTTCATCTGTATTCGCTTTGACAGTTAATTTAGAAATAGCTTACAAAATATTTAAAGGGAAAAAAAGTTACGTTGGTGCATATGTCGCTCATATCGGGATAGCACTGTTTTTGGTAGGTGTTGTTGCTACAGCGGGTAATTCCGAACAAATGCAAATTGATTTAGTTAAAGGTGTAAAGCAACAAGCATTCGGATACGACTTAATGTTTGCCGGTTACAGCCCAATTGAAAACGGTACAAAGTATGCTTTTAACGTTGAAATTACCAAAGGTAATTCAACAAGTGTTGCTTCGCCGGTGATGTATATTGCCCAGTTCAATAATAGTCTTATGCGAGAGCCTGATATTTTAGCTGGGTTAACAAAAGATTTCTATATAGCGCCGGTCGGTTATTCAGATGGAACGGAAGAAAACAGTTCAAGCGGAAAACAAGTATCGTTAACCAAGGGTGAAAGCTACAATTATAATAATACTACAATTACATTTGATTCATTTGAACTTCCGAAAGAAGGCATGTCTGCTATGATGAGCGGCGGAGAGTTCCGTATTACCGCAGTTCTGAATGTAAAAACCGGCAATGTAGAAAAAACAGTTAGACCAGCTATTGTTATGAAGCAAGGAAATAGATCATCAGAACCGGTTGAAATAAATGAAGCTGATTTGAAAATAGATATAGCAAACATGGAAGCTGGTTCAGGCAAAGTTGATCTAATTTTATCATCTTTAAGTTCTGCTTCACCACTGCAAAATAGCACAATGAAAGAAGTGCTTACCGTTGAAGCGAGCATTAAACCATTTATCAGTTTGGTCTGGATTGGTGTTGTTGTAATGGTTGCCGGATTTCTTGTTGCTGCTTTTAGAAGATCAAGAGAATCTTTAGTTTAGTGTTATAGCTCGATATTTATATCGAGCTATATTATTCCATATTAACAGTAGGTATAGTAATAATAAAAACAGTACCGGTTGGTTTGTTTGGTTGAATCTTTATTGTTCCTCCCATTGAGCTAATAACATACTTCACTAAACTCAAACCTAAACCGTAACCCCTTATGCCTAATTTTCCTACTTTTTCACTTCTATAAAATCTTTCAAATATTTTCTCCTTCTCATGGTCATTTATACCTATCCCCAAATCCTCAATTTTAATATTTACTGATCTATTTGAACTATGAGCTGAAACGGTAATCAAATCGTTGTTTCAATATTTCAGGGCATTATCAATTAGATTTTGTATGACAAGATGAAAATGTTCCGGATTACCTCTTAAATAGATTTCTTGTTCAGTATCTAATTCAATTTTATAATTTTTGTATGTATTATTTACTAATTGGGAAATAAGTTTAGAAAAATTGAAGATAGTTTTTAGTTCTGTGCTTAAGTCAGAATTTTTTGCGATTAAAAGCATAGTTCTAATTATTTGTATCATTCTTTCTGTCTGTTCTTTTAATACTTGTAGTGATGCTCTGTATTCTTCATTATCGTGGTTACCATTGAGCAAATATTCAAGCTCAGTATTAATTGCAGTTAGTGGCGTCATTAACTGGTGTGAAGCATTATCACTGAATTCGGTTATCTGTTTTACTTGAATTTCAAGTCTTTCAAAAAGGTCGTTTAATGTATCTTTTAGTTTACCTAATTCATCTTTGGGGTCTGTTCTAAAATTTAATCTGGCAGAAAGATTTGTTGCTGAAATATTCTGTGCGAGGGAAATTATTTTGTTTATTGGTGCAAATGTTTTTTTTGAAATGAAAAAACTTATTAAAAGTATTAGTAAAACGATCAAAGGGAATGTAAGTAAATTGATCAGAAAGATGTTTTGAATTAAGTTATTAAAGGAGGTTTTAAATATGGCAAGTTGTATATACCCAATTTGTTTACTGTTTTCATCGAGCAGTTTTTGATAACAGATTCTTAGAGTTTTTCCATGAGATTCACTTTCAATGAAAAAATAAGTTTCATCAATAGCCGGGAATTCTTTTTCTAAACTACCGAAGAGCTCCACATTTTTACTTTGTAAAAATAGTTTGCCATCATTTGCATATATCTGGAGGAGAAATGCTTCATCGTTTAATTCTACTAAGTCAGTTTCTTCAAATTCACTCAGTCTGATTTTTGAAAAATTATTATTATCAAATTTGACGGCGCTGGATATATGTTCGATTTCGTGTCGTATTCTTGTATCTAGGTTTTCATTTAAATAGTATTTAAGAATGTTCATTGTGAAGATAATCGAAGCAATATAAAGAATGAGCATAACCGAAGCGATCAGAAGACTATTTTTTATGACGCTTTTTGAGATGTTAATATTTCTGAGTTTAATCACCAAAAAAGATGTACCCTTCACCGTAAATAGTTTTAATGAATTTTTGCTCTGTTGTTTCTTCTAATTTTTTGCGGAGATTTTTAACGGCTGCTTCAACAATATTTGTTTTAGGGGAAAATGGCAAGTTCCAAACTTTTTCACAGATCAATTCTTTGCTGATAATAATTCCTCTGTTATCGAGGAAAAATTTTAACAAGTCGAATTCTTTGTCGGTTAATTTAATTTGCGTTTTGGGTGTTGTAACTACTCTTGTAATCAAGTTTAAAGTGTTATCGCCAAAAACAATTGAATTGGCAGATGATTTGTACCTTCTTGCAACGGCATTAATTCTTGCCATTACTTCTGTAAACGAAAAAGGTTTGGTAATGTAATCATCCGCACCGGCATTTAAGGCTTCTACCTTGTTTGAAATATCTGTTAAGGCTGTAAGCAGTATGATCGGAATTTCAGAACCGCCGCTGCGGATCTTCCGACAGACTTCAAGTCCACTTAACTTTGGCATTCGCCAGTCCAAAAGAAGAAGATCAAACTGGATTTTATGAAGCATGCTCAAAGTTTCCTCACCATCTTTTGCAATTATTGCGTGATGGCCAGATTGCAAAAAATTTTTTTTGAGTGAATCGGCAATTCTTATTTCATCTTCGGCGATTAATATTTCCATAATGTCTCATTTCTTTGTGCCGAAAAAATAGTTTTTTGGAGCATAATTAGCATCTGAAAGAAAATGAAAAAAATTTCATCATTCTTAACTTCTGTCTTTCCCGATCTTGATATAAGTTAATCACACTAAATAATCTTATTTTGAAAAAGATTAAGATAATCGGTATTTTACTCTTGTTATAATTAACACAGTTACAAATAAACAAAAGGCGAAATCATGAACATGTCAAAAATTTCTTTCTGTGCTTTGGCACTATTAATTGTTTTTTCATTTGCCATGCCAAGTAATGTTGGTGCAACAAGCCAATGGGCAAGAAAAACCGGCTTGTCTTGTAATTCTTGTCATACAGTATTTCCAAGATTAAATTCCTTTGGAGAGGAATATTTGAAAAATGGTTATCAATTAATGACAACATATAAAAAAGATTATAAAGAAGCTTATCCAATAGAAGCCGGCGGAGTATTGTTGGATGAAGTTTCGAATATTTTTGGTTTCAGATTGAACATGACTCCTATAGCACTGGAAACAAAATCTTTCCAGGAAGATTTCGGCAAAGAAAAAACAACAAAGCTTACGTTGGGTAGTGCTGTTTGGCTGCAAATGTTTGTTGCCGGTTCAATTTATAAGGATATTTCTTTCTTTTCCGAATTGGAACATTCAAAAGGATCCTTCAAGTTCAACTGGTTCTATTTCAATTTCACGAATCTGTTGAGTTCGCAGTTATTGAATTTTCAGGTTGGTAATCTTTCGCCAATGGAATTTGCTTCGTATCCCAACAGATTGCCCCAGCTTCCAAATTTAAAGGGTGAAGTATTTCTGCTTAAATCTTCTAACGGCAAAGGTGAAAATTCTATTGATATGTCGAGTGCAAGACCCGGTATTCAATACTACGGCACACAAGACTGGGCAACAGTTTATTTTGGAGCTTCGCCGGGCGTGAGTGCGGCAAGTGTCAATCAATATTTAAATTTTTGGGGTGGTTTCGTATTAAAGCTACCAGAGAATGTACTGCAAGGATTTGATGGCAGTACCGTAACGTTGCACTACTATACCGGAACCGATACTAAATATACTGGTGTTGAAAAAAACGCTGATGGAACACCGGCTGCAACCCAGGTAGATCAAGTAGAAAATACATTTACTAGGATTTCTCCTCAAATCAATATTCGTTACAAAGATATGATTGATATCCAAGCTGCTTATGTTACCGGTACAGATGATAATTACAGTCTTGCCGCTTCGCCAACAGCTGACTTTAAGTATAGCGGTATTGCATTAGAAGCCGGATATATGCCAACCGAAATATGGCATTTTGGGTTGCACTATGATAATTATTCATCCGACGATGAAGTTGCCGGAAAACCTGTTTTGGATTATCAAAGAATTGTTCCAAGTGTAACTTACATTGTTAACCAAAATATCAGATTTACTGTTTATTATGAAAAAGATTTGACTGACAAAGACGCGAGTCTGAAAGTAGATAAAACATATTTGAATGTTCGTGTAATGTTCTAAAAATTATTTAATCAATTATTTATAATGAGTTTGAAATGAAAAAATATATTATATCAGCAAGTTTCTCTTTAGCGTTCTTCATTATAGTTCTTTCGACAATTAGTGCCCAGCAAGCCGAAGAACCAAAAGGCAAGATTCTTTTCAAAGAGAGTAAATGTGTCTCTTGCCACGCTGTAGAGTCTCAAGGATTTGTTAAAAAAGGCAAATCAAGTGCACCGGACCTTTCCGATGTTGGTACCAAGCATAAAGATATTGAATGGTTAAAAAAATATTTAACCAAACAAGAAACTATGAACGATTTAAAACATGCCATCAGCTTTAAGGGTGATGAAGAAGAACTTCAAACACTTAGCGAATGGCTGACTACTTTGAAAAAAGAATCTGCACCTAAAGATTCGACAAAATAACCCCTCTTAGAAAATCCTTATGCGGAATCCCCGTTAAGAAATTGACGGGGATTTTTTTCTCATCTTTCTCCTCTATGTAGAAATATCATTTACATGAAAATTTTTTCATTGTAGTAACTCTTTAAAAATGTCAGTAATTAAAACTCCATAGAAATGTCAGTG
>DYJK01000086.1 GCA_020723165.1 Melioribacter roseus
AAATCATTTTGTCCTCTACAATGGATTGGATATAACAGTTAAAGATGGTTTTGATGATGTAGTTAAAAAATCCACACTTTTAACAAGAAAGGATTTTTATGATAAAGCATTATCGAATTACTTTAATAACTTTTCAGCTTATGGTGATATTGTAAGGATTGATGATGAGAGAGTCGGTTCATTTGAAGTCATCAATAAATATGAATCACTATTCTTGCGTTAAAAGCAAAAAACATAATCAAATTAGTAGAATCTATAAATAAGGAGCGTTTAAAAATAAATTTAAAATGAAATCTTGTTTGCATAAACATTACGAGTAGTTTAATTTTGGAGTAGTAAATGGCGCATTCGTCTAGCGGTTTAGGACGCCGCCCTCTCAAGGCGGAGATCACGGGTTCAAATCCCGTATGCGCTACGAGTTTTGCTGGTTATAATTTTACTCTATAAGGGAAATTTTTTATTTCCCTTTTTTGTTCTAATATCTTAGTTTAAAAATGAAATGCCGAGATTTGAAAAACATATTTTCATCTGCGAAAATAAAAGACCGGACAACCATCCAAAGGGATGTTGCTCCGATAAAGGTTCCGTTGAAGTTAGGGAGTATTTTAAGCAGCGATTGAAAGAACTCGGATTGGGTTCGAAAATACGTGCAAATTCTTCCGGCTGCTTGGATGCTTGTGAATTTGGTGTCTCTGCTGTTGTTTACCCGGGACAAGTATGGTACGGTGCTGTAACGAAAGACGATGTTGATGAAATAATCCAAAGTCATATAATAAATAATGTACCGGTAGAAAGATTATTAATCAAAGATAAAAGGTTTATATAATGATTGATAAAAATGGAAAGGTTCGCGCCAAAAATATTTTTAAGCTGCTGGCAAAAGAGTACCCGGCTGCAAAAACTAAATTGGAATACACATCACCGTTTGAATTACTGGTCTCTACTATTTTGTCGGCACAGTGTACTGATGATAGGGTTAACATTGTTACCAAGTCATTATTTAATAAATACAAGAATCCTAAAGATTATCTTGATGTGAATATTAAGGAACTTGAGAAAGATATTTTCTCTACCGGCTTTTATCATCAAAAAGCAAAAAGTATAAGAAACTGCTGCAAAGCATTAATCGAAAAACATAACGGGAAAGTACCGGCAGATTTTGAGGCTCTAAACGAATTACCGGGTGTAGGTCGTAAAACTGCTTCTGTAGTGGCTGGCAATGCATTTGGAATCCCGGCAATAGCAGTCGATACTCATGTTAAAAGACTATCGAATTTAATGGGCTTTATTAATTCACCCGACCCGGAGAAAATTGAATTTCGTTTAAAGGAACTATTGCCTGAAAAAGATTGGGTTATTTCATCTCACTGGCTGATGAGCCACGGGAGAAAAGTTTGTACGGCGAAAAAACCGAAATGCGATATTTGTATAGTTAACAGTTTGTGTCCATCTGCAAATATTAATTTGTAATTAGGAGTGATTATGAGCAGTGATATTTCAAGGGATAGAGATTACTGTCTTTCTATTTTAACGGAATACACCAAAAGTGACAGCTTGCTGAAACATGCTTTTGCTGTTGAAACTTGTGTCAAAGCTTATGCAGAAAAATTTAATGAAGAAGTAAGCTATTGGGGCAATGTTGCCTTACTGCATGATTTTGATTACGAACGTTTCCCGACTGCCGAGGAACATCCTTACAAAGGGTCGGAAATATTAAAAGAAAAAGGTTTTGATGATCTGTTTCGTAATACGATTATGTCGCATGCGGATTATACTGGTACACCGCGTGATACAATGCTTTCAAAAGTTTTATTCGCTTGCGATGAGTTAGCCGGATTTATAACCGCTGTTGCTTACGTTAGACCAAATAAAACTGTTGACGAAGTTGAAGTGAAATCGGTTATTAAAAAAATGAAGGACAAAGCTTTCGCAAGATCGGTTAACCGGGATGATATTATAAAAGGTACGCAAGAATTAGGCACCCAGTTGGAAGAACATATACAATTCTGTATTGAAGCAATGAAAAAGAATAAAACGCTCCTTGGTTTATAACCTCATAATTAAATAGGGAATAAATTTATTCACTTGACATATAGTGCGGAACTTCCCTAAATTTTGACAGAAATTTTGGAGAAATACTATAGAGAGTTGGCTACTATTCTTATCCTAAAAGTTTTTTGTATTTTTATTTAAATAATTACTAACATAAAGCCAAAAATGAAAACTAAATTCTCTCTATTGTTTCTCTTTTTTATTTTAAACGCGCTTTGCACTGCGCAAGATGTAAAAGTACTCTCCTCAAATTCATCTTCGTTAGTAATTGAATACAGCCCGGTTATTACTGATACGTCGCACATTACTGTTAATGGTCAAAATTATATCAGTTTAAACATCAAAGGAACACGGATTGAGAATATAAATGTTCCGGGTGTTACCCAAATGCCAGTTAAAGAAATAAATATTGGTGTACCTTCCGAGTTTGGTAATTCAATTCAGATTATTTCAGCGAATTATTCATTCCTTGAAGGCAAATATATTTTTAACCCGGATTATGATAGGGATTCAATTTCAATCTACCCAAAATACTTAACTCCACAAAATGAAGAAGTAACAAGCGTTAATGATGTTGTTACATTCGGTGATTTTGGCTTGGTAAGATCTTTGCCGGTTCAAACAATAAAAATTTACCCGGTTGAAACTGATCCGAAGAATAACAAAATAAAAATTTTAAGTAGAATAGTTTTCAGTATTAATTTTAGTAATACGGCAGTACAAACTGAAAATATTACCGAAGATTTTCTTACCGGTGTAGTTTTAAATTGGGATGCAGCAAAAAAATGGGGCATCAAAAAACAAGTAACATTGAACAAAGTATCTCAATCATTAACAGCCGGTACCTGGTACCGATTCGAAACGCCGGAAGAAGGCATATATAAAATAGATAGGAATTTTCTACAAGGATTAGGCATTAATACTTCATCTATTGATCCTAAAACAATAAAAATTTTTGGAGCCGGCGGATATGCATTGCCTGAAAATTATAACCTGACTAATCCAACAAAATTTGAAGAAGTAGCAATCTTTGTTTCTGGCGAGCAAGACAATTCTTTTGATGAATCTGATTATATACTTTTTTATGGACGCGGACCTGAATTTTGGGAATTCAATACTTCTCAAAAGAAAATAGTTAGGGTAAAACATCCTTATTCAAAAAAGAATTATTTCTGGCTTTCGTACGGCGGAAGCAACGGGAAAAGAATATCAGAGAAACAATCATTGGATTTGGATGGTTCTGTTGCTCAACAGAGCACGTATTCTTACAGAAGTTATGATAAAGATAGTGTTAATGTTGGATTTACCGGTAGAGATTATTACGGCGATGAGTTTAATTCAGGCACCAAAAGTAGAACTTACATAACAACTCTAAATGGTATAGTACCATCTAGCAAAATTAATTATCGTTTCCGCCTGGCAAATGTATCACAGCCAACAATACCGGTTAGAGTTGAAGAAAGCAGTAATCTAATATATTCTACAACTATTTATGGTACAGCTGACTATGTACTTGGTAGAAGCGTTACCGGTACTGGGAACTTTACCGGAAATCTTACCGATGAAAGAAGTAATCTTAAATTTACAATCAACTCGGGTGAATCAACTGCAAAAGTCTATCTAGATTATTTTGAAATTGAATATCAAAGAAATTTAGCTGCATCGGCAGACAACCTGATTATTTTTACGGACCCTATCGGAGGCACACTCCAATATACAGTTACAAATTTCTCAAGCGGTAATATTTCGGTTTATGATATATCTGACTATAAAAATGTAAAATCCGTAACCGGCGGAATAATAAGCGGCGGGCAGATTACATTTCAAACATCTGAGACTCAAAGTAACTCCAGTAAATATATTGCATTAACTTCTGCTGCATTTAAAACGCCAAGTAACAGTGCTGCAGTTAATATACCGGGTATAAAAGAAATTACTGCCGGTACTGAAGTTATTGTTATCTCTCACAAGAATTTACAAACCCAGGCGGAACGCTATGCAAATTATCGTGCAAGTCAATCGCCGTATAAATTTTCTTCATCTGTATTTTATGTTGATGATATCCTGAATGAATTTTCGGGCGGTGCCATGGACCCTACTGCAATAAGGGATGTCCTGAAGCATGCTTACGATACATGGCAGACAAAACCTATATATGTATTGCTTTTCGGAGATGGTGATTTTGACTATTTCAATACTGTACGTGAAACTGCAGATTATAATTTAGTCCCAACCTATCAAACTACTGAATCGCTTGATGAATTAGATTCCTATGCAACCGATGATTATTATGCACGCGTTTCAGGTAATGATGTTAAGGTTGATTTAGCTCTCGGAAGATTGTGTGTACAAACACCGGAAGAAGCAGATGCTGTTATTGACAAAATTATTAAATATGAAACCGGTTTGGAAAAAGGTATCTGGCAGACAAACATAACATTTGTTGCTGATGATGGTCCTCAAAAAGTTGGCTGGGATGATGGCAGTTTACATACAAGTCAATCTGAAACAATTGCCAATATTAAAGTGCCGAAATATTTTAATGAAAATAAATTATACCTTGCCGCATTCCCAACAGTAGTTACCGGGTTAGGCAGAAGAAAACCAGCTGTGAATACAGCTATAATAGATGCGATTAATAATGGTACGCTTATACTGAATTATATTGGTCACGGAAATCCAAGTGTTTGGGCACACGAAAGTGTTTTTGAAAAAGCTACCACAATACCCCAGATTAAAAATGAGAATTACTTTTTCTTAACCGCTGCAACTTGCGATTTTGGTAAATACGATGACCCCGAAGTGCAGAGTTCGACTGAAATAATGGTCAACATGGAAAATTCAGGCGCAATCGGTGCTTTTACGGCGGCACGCATCGTATATGCAAATCAAAATGCTGCTATTAATGAGTTATTCTATACAAATTTATTCTCTGTTAAAGGAAGTGATAATCTTCCTTTAACGTTGGGGATGGTATACTTCTTTACCAAGCAAATACGCACTATCGATAACGATGAAAAATTTCATTTATTCTGTGATCCTACAATTCGATTGAACACGCCAATTTTACCGGCAGTTATAGATTCTGTTAATAGTCAATCCGTCCAGAGTAATGTTCAAATAAATGCACTTGGTAATGTTGAAATAAAAGGAAGAGTAAATAATCTTGACGGAACAAATTTGGCATTTAATGGGGAAGCAATAGTAAGTGTTTATGATTCGGAAAGAAGGCAAGAACTGAAAGAGATGAGCTATACAATCACATTGCAAGGCGGATTGATTTACAGAGGCAGAACTAATGTTGTGAATGGAGAATTCGAAACCGGGTTTGTTGTACCTAAAGATATATCCTATGAGAATACAAACGGTAAGATAACTGCTTATATCTTTAACTCTGAAACTAACGGTGTTGGTTATACGAATAATATAATTGTTGGCGGAACAAATCCAAATGCAGTTAACGATGGCAACGGTCCCCAAATTGAAATTTATTTTGATGATATAAATTTTGAAAATTCATATCTCGTTAATCCTGATTTCACACTGATAGCAAAACTATCCGATCAAACCGGTTTGAATACGACTGGTACCGGGATTGGCCATAAGCTTGAAGGTATTTTTAATGATGATGAAACTAACCCGATAGATCTAACAAATTATTTTATTGGTGATCTAAACTCCAGCGGTAAATCGGGTGAGATAAATTACAGATTCACTTCACTTGAACCCGGCGATTACAAAATTAAAATTAAAGCATGGGATGTGTTCAATAATTTTTCCATAGAGGAAGCATTGTTTACCGTTGTT
The DNA here is from genome assembly GCA_020723165.1 of Melioribacter roseus. Lineage (GTDB taxonomy): Bacteria > Bacteroidota > Ignavibacteria > Ignavibacteriales > Melioribacteraceae > DYJK01. The sequence goes on from DYJK01000086.1 coordinate 5,860, forward strand.
TCACCGGAAACCGGATTGACTGTTCGGGAAGTATATAATTATCCTAATCCTTTTTCTGCAAATACAACATTCACATTCCAGCACAACATTGCATCCGCTGTTAATGTGAGAATCAAAGTTTATACGATCGCCGGACGATTGATTAAAGAAATTGAAGAGGGTGATTTGCTTGATAAATTTGTCCGCATTGATTGGGATGGAAGAGATGAGGATGGAAATCAAATTGCTAACGGAACTTATCTTTACAAACTGATTGTTGAATCATCTGATGGAAATTATAAAGAAAATATACTTGGAAAATTAGCGGTTATTAGATAAAATTAAATTCAATTAATAAGAAATTATTCCCTTGAGGAGGAAAATAAATGAAAAAACTAGTCATGATGCTTATGATACTAACTGCTATCATAGGATATGGTAATAAGACATTTGCACAAGGAGAAGCAGCGGTGCCGTTCCTACTATTAGCACCGGATTCGCGTGCCGGGGGAATTGGAGAGTCCGGTTCTGGTTTAGCAGATAACTCGGCTGCTATTTTTTGGAATCCAGCCGGTATTGCTTTCTTGACGGGGTCCGAAGTTGGCTTCACACACAGCAACTGGCTGCCGCAATTTAATCTCGACATTTTTTACGACTATGCTACATACAGACAATACATAGAAGATATAAGCGGTAGTGTAACTGCAAGTGTTACTTATATGAATTACGGCGAGTTTGTTAGAACAAGTTCAAACTCACCGGATCCAATTGGAAAATTCAGATCTTTCGATGCTGCTTTTACTGTCGGCTATGCTACAAAGCTGAGCAATGATTGGGGACTCGGTGTTAATTTCAGATTAATCCACAGCCAGCTTTCTGATCAACCGACCGAAGCCGAGCAAGGAACCGGTGTTGCAACTACTGTTAGTTTTGATATTGCAGCTATGTGGAGACCCGAAAGTCTATACGTGCCATTGGTCGGTGAAATCGGTAATAAATTTAGTGTTGGCGTTAATATCAGCAACATAGGACCAAAAATTTATTACATCGATCAAGCGCAAGCCGATCCAATTCCACAGAACTTTAGACTTGGTTTTGCAGCCCGTATTTTTGAAGATGAATACAACTCATTAACATATACATTGGATTTCAGTAAGCTTTTAGTTGATAAAGGGATTTCAAAAACAGATACCGGGCTTTCAGGCGAGGAAACAGATACTGTAAGCACAACTACAAAGAGAAAAGATTTTTATGAAGCTCTCTTTACTGCCTGGGCAGATCAATCTTTTGGTGAAGAGATTCGTGATATAGTAACTTCTATGGGATTAGAATATTGGTACGGTGTACCCGGCGATTTTATGTTTGCACTCCGTGCCGGTATGTTCTATGAAGACCCGTCATTTGGTAATAGAAAATTTGCAACACTCGGCGCCGGCATCCGTTACGATCTCTACGGATTTGATTTCAGTTATTTAACAACAGATTTGTTTAAAGATGGTGAAAATCACCCGTTGAATAATACTCTTCGTTTTACATTAATGATTGGCTGGGGTTCTCAGCCGCAAAAAACATTTGGATTACCTCGCGGAATTTAATCTAACATGAAAAAATTAATCTCTTTTGTTTTAATGCTGATAGGATTGGGCAGTTTATCTGCCCAATCTTTTGTTTGGAAAACAAATCATAACCCGGTTACTGATTCTAAAACTGTGTTATCGAACGGAACTGTAAAAATTCTTGCTGTGATGGTAGAGTTTCAACAAGATAATGATCAAAACACTTACGGCAACGGCAAATTCGGTTCTATCTATACTAAAGCATATGGCGATACAATTATAGATCCGTTGCCGCATGATAAAAAATATTTTGAAAACCATCTTGAGTTTGCTAAAAATTACTTTGAAAAAGTTTCCGATGGTAAATTAAAAATTGAATACACAGTTCTACCCCAAGTAATTACTGTTTCCAACATAATGAGGGAATATTCTCCACCGCCGACTAATTCTTCCGATCTAACTAATACCGGTAACTTTGCAAAAGAAGTTTGGCAGTTAGCCGGAACAAATTTTAACGATGTTGATTTCTCCCAGTATGATCTTTTCGCAATCTTTCATGCCGGGGTAGGCGGAGAATTTACTCCTCCGGGAAGTATCGGTGGTGAACGTGATATCCCTTCAGTTTATTTTGGGTTGAATTCTTTAAAATCAATTTTTGGTGATTCATTCAATGGGTTCCAGGTTAATAATAAGTTGATCACAAACACGATGATTTTGCCAAGTACAGAATCTCGTGAGATCGAATCATTATCAAGTGTAACATTAATTCAGTTAACAACAAACGGACTTATAATTGCAAGCCATCTCGGTTTACCCGATCTTTTTAACACTGAAACCGGTACAAGTGCAATAGGCAGACTCGGATTGATGGATGGGGAAGCAATATTTGGTTACAGCGGAGTTTTTCCGCCGGAACCATCTGCTTGGGAAAAAATTTATCTTGGATGGGCAGAGCCGGTGGTTGTTAATCCCGGTAACGCAAATCTTAATGTTGTTGCAAAACTCGCTGCAACTGCAAACGATACAACAATTTTGAAAATCCCCATCAGTTCAACTGAATATTATTTAGTGGAGAACCGCCAAAGAGATGTTAGAAGTGATGGAATTAAGATTACGTCAAAAATTGGTGACCAAATAATTACTTATAATATTGATAGAGACAAAGGTCGATTTCAATGGTACGGTGTGGACACACTTAGAGGAGTTATTACGGATATAGATGAATTTGACTGGGCAGTCCCGGGTAACGGCATAATTATCTGGCACATAGATAAATATATTATTAATAGTAGGTTAGCCGAAAACAAAATTAATGTTGATATTCACAACAAAGGTGTTGATGTTGAAGAAGCGGATGGTATCCAGGATATCGGCGAAAAATTTACAGATATATTCGGCGAAACAGTAATTGGTCAAGCAACCGAAGATGATTTCTGGTTTTCGGGAAATGATTCACGACTCTACAAAAACAAATTCTCATTCGATACAAAGCCAAACAGTAAAACAAACACCGGTGCAAATAGTCTGATAACGATGGAGAATTTTTCGCAATCTGGCAATAGGATGAGTTTCAGTGTAACATTTGGTAATGACAAAGTTAAACCGGTTTACTCGTATAAATTTGATTTGAGTGAAGACAAGAAATATTTGAGTTGGTTTAGGGAAGCTGGGTCTCTTCATATTATGATTCAAGATGGTAATAATCTAATTATTCACAGAACTGATAATCAATCTAATTATGAATTTCGAAATTTTAGTGAAGTTGTACCAGTGGTTAATTTAAATAATAGCACAAATAATATTTATGGTTATGCAAATGATACACTCAATGTTATAAGATTTGTAAATAATAACCCAACTATATTAAAATATAAATTAGAATTCAGAGTCACAGCACCTCTAGTAATTTTAGATAGATTAATTTTGGGATGTAATGACGGTTACATTAGGATTATTAATTTAGAAACTTTACTGAATGATAGTAAAATAGAATTTGCTACAATAGAACCCAAACTAAACAATCCAATAAATCAAGTTATGGAAGGAAGTAGGATATCTTATTATTCTGATTATGAATTCGCTTTTTATAGTGGATCAGTAACAAATTTTACAAGCAAAATTAAGAAAGGCTTTGGTCTGTCATTTAATGATAGAAATATTGTACTGCTAACAGAAGATAATCAGTTCGTTTTTTTAAATTTTGATGGTAAGGTAAATGAGTTTCGAATAAATTCTTCTACTACAATTAACTCCTTTGCATTAACTGAATTACAGAGCAATGGTGATTTATCTATTGTAATTAACAATGGAAGTAATATTGAGGCTTATAATTCAGCTGGTATTATGGTTGATAATTTCCCTTTCCAAAATCCCAATAAAGATCAATTTGTATTTTCACCGCTAACTTTGCATGAGATAGAAGGACATGATGAAAGTATTATTTCATTCAGTCAAGATGGAAATATTTTTGTTTTGAATTCAAAAGGCGAAGTGGATAATAATTTAGTGGTTAGTACTGGTTTGCAAATTGTATGCTTACCGAATATCATATGGGGTAGAGTAGTATTATCGAATGAAGTTAGTGATGGTCGTTCAATTGTAACATTAAACGAAAATCATGTATTAAATATTTGGGAAATTACTACTGAATCATATCCAGTTATAGCTGGAGAGTATGCTACGCGTAATAATATCTCTTTTGCTTCTTTAAGCACTCAAGGAGAGAATATTCCAACTGATTTCTTTCCAACCGAGCGTGCTTACAACTGGCCTAACCCGGTTTATGAGAACGAAACAAACATTAGATATTACGTATCCGAAGATTCAGATGTAACAATCAGGATATTCGATCTTGCCGGCGATCTCGTTGCAAATTTAACTGATAGGGCAACCGGCGGTTATGATAATGAAACTACGTGGAATGTTAGTGGTATCCAAAGCGGTGTTTATTATGCAAGCATCGAAGTAAAATCAAACAGCGGAAAAACCGCGAACAAAGTAATCAAAATTGCTGTTATCAAATAATCACACATTTATTCTAATCATGAAAAAATTCTTTTTGATATTTCTATTAGTCCCGCTTACACTTTTTTCTCAATTCAATGAGTATGAACCGGAATACGAATGGCTTACAATAAAAGGTGAGCATGTATTTGTTCATTATCATCCCGAAGCCGAAAGAACAGCCAGAACAATCCTAAAAATAGCTGAAGAAATTTGGGAACCGATAACTTCTCTCTACGAGTACGAACCGGAATATGTTCATTACGTTGTAAAAGATATCGATGATTATTCGAATGGCGCTACATATTTCTTTGATAATAAAATAGAAATTTGGGCTTCGGCACTTGATTTCGATCTGCGCGGTTCGCACAATTGGCTTCGTAATGTTATTTCGCACGAGTTTACACACATGGTGCAGATTCAAGCTTCGATGAAATTGGGAAGAAGCATCCCGGCAGTCTATCTCCAATTCTTGAATTATGAAGATAAGCGCAGACCTGATATTTTATACGGCTTCCCAAATTTTATAGCATCATACCCGGTTGCAACAATCAATATGCCGGCATGGTTTGCCGAAGGAACAGCACAATACATGCGCAAAGATTTCGGTTATGATGATTGGGATTCTCACCGTGATATGATTTTAAGATGTTATGCGCTCGATAATAAAATGCTTACCTGGAACCAGATGGGTGTGTTTGATAAAACATCTCTTGGCAATGAGTCAGTTTACAATTCAGGATTTGCACTTACACGTTACATCGCACAAAGATATGGTGAAGATAAATTAAGAGAGATTACAAAAAAACTTGGTAAGGCGACGAACTTTACAATCGATGCTGCATTTAAAGATGTCCTGGGTAAAGACGGAAATGAAATTTATGATGAGTGGAGTAGTTTAATAAAAGAAGAATATAAAAAGAGATCGCAAGATGTAACGAGTAATTTAGTGCAAGGTGAAAAAATTACTGAAGTAGGTTTTGGCAATTTCTACCCGGCTTTTTCTCCGGACGGTTCAAAATTACTTTATATATCAAATAAGGATTATGACTACTTCGGCATTTCTTCAATAATTTTATATGATGTGAAAACTAAAAAAGAAAAAAGTTTAATATCACCAATTCGCTCGTCAGTTTCTTTTATCCCTAATACTAATAAAATTGTTTATGCTAAGCTGAGTGAAGATAATCCCAAATGGAATAATATTCACGACCTTTACCTTTATGATGTTGATAAAGATGATGATGAAAGAATAACATTCGGATTACGGGCTAATAATCCGGGCGCGTCCAATGATGGCAAGAAGATCGTATTCATTTTTCAAAAGGACGGTACGTCAAACATAGGCACAACTAGTATAGACGGAAAAGACTTCAAGCAGCTTACTTTTTATGATAGTGGCGAACAAGTTTTTAATCCTAAATTTTCTCCCGATGGCAGCTATGTTGTCTTTGATTACTCATACCATGATTCACGAGAGATTGCAAAAGTAAATTCCGATGGAAGCGGATTGGAATTTATAATTAAAAATGGGAAAGATAACCGCGACCCGGTTTTTGACAGCAATGGAAATTTATTTTACTCGTCTGATGTAAACGGTATCTTCAATATTTACAGATATGATTCTGCTTCCAAGCAATCAGTGCAAATAACAAATGTTATTGGCGGCGCTTTTCAACCAACAATTGACACAGAAGGTAACCTTGCCTATTCCGGTTATACTTCTGATGGATTTAAGATTTTCTTTCTGCAAAAAAGTGAATCCGATAAGGTTGATCAATCAAAAAAATATATTTGGATTGATAACCCGCCGTTGGGCGAGGATAAACCGAAAGGGGACATCACTCAATTTAACATTGGCCGGTTGAAAAATTTTAACGATAAAGAACTTCCAGATGCAGAAGCAAAAAAATATTCTGGATTCTTTTCGCGGTTGAGTATAATTCCTTTTGTTCGCTACGATAATTATAATACATCCAACTCAACAATAGACCGTATTAAACCGGGCTTGTATATTGCATCAAGTGATTACCTGAATCGTTTCAGTCTATTTGGCGGTGGATCGGTAAATAAAAGATTTGAACGCGATCTTTTCCTATCCTTTGATTACCGGGATAAACTTCCGCTCTTTTATAGCTTAGGATTAAAACCCGAATTGGGAATTGAACTTTATAGTGTTAGCAGAAAAGCGAACATACCAATTATTTTCGATTCACTTGATCAATCCCAGAATACAAGTACCGATGTTACATATAATTTATTCGAGTTTGATCTTGTAGCGAGGCACAAAATATTTTCTGAGAATAACCGCCTTGAATTAAGATTTATTTTCAGCAGTTATACTGCTACACTCGAAAGTTTTATTTTGCCTAACTCTGCTTTGCTATATCCAACAACTAACGATACATATTTAATAGGTAGGGATTTACAGTTTAAATTTAACCACGATGATATTAAACCAACCATTGACTCGGACATAAATCCAATTGGAAGAAAGATAGAATTAAAATATGATTATGAGTTCAACCGTTATAATCAAGATGGTACTTACGAGGTAGAAGATGGTTTATTAAAACCGGTTTATAAAAATTTTAACTTCCACCGTGTTGAACTGAATTGGAAAGAATTCATTGAAGTGTTTAAAGACCAAACGCTCAACATTCAGTTAAGAGCCGCTTCGATATTGGGCCGTACAGTTCCAGATTTCTTCGATTTTTATCTCGGCGGATTGATCGGTATGAAAAGTTACCCGTTCTATTCTGTAAGCGGGAATGAACTCGGCTGGTTAAACTTAACATACCGTTTCCCGTTGTTTAAGAACATTGATACACGTATCGGACATCTTTACGTTGATAAAATTTATTTTTCAGTCTATGGTGATTTTGGTAATGCATGGAGTGGCGAAATCCCTTCTCTAGATAAATTTAAAAAAGGTGCCGGTATGGAACTACGTATAAAGATGAATTCATTCTATTTGTTCCCGACAAGTCTATTTTTCAACGCAGCATATTCTTTCGATAAATTTTCAAGAAAAATATTTAACGAGACAGTTACTTACGGAAAAGAATGGAGTTTTTACGGTGGTATTTTATTCGATTTCAATTTTTAATTATCATAGGTTTAAAATGAAGAGATTAGCAGTTCTAATTTTGTTTGTAACTTCTATACTTTCTGCACAGATCGAAAATAATAACCTAACCGGCAGTCTATTTATCGATTCAAAAATTTCATTTGATAACACCATCATTAAATTAGACAGTACAAAAACTGAAATGATGCCCGGTAGAAAATCCCCGTTATTAGCCGCTGGTTTATCGTTATTAATACCGGGCGCCGGTGAGTTTTATTCGGAGAGTTATATCAAATCAGCTATTTTTATTGCCGCCGAAGTTGCCGCAATTACAGTCGGATTAATCTATGATAATAAAGGTGATGATCAGACAGTTGTATTCCAAAATTATGCTAATTCACATTGGGATGTTGCTAAATATGCAAGGTGGACAATTGATAACTTGGAAGCACACCTTAATCAGGAGATTGGTAATGATTTAAATGCTTCCGATTATGCTAATTTATTTTACGATGCAGAGCGGACAAAAGTAAATCTTGCTGTGCTTAATCAATTAGAAAATGATATCGGCGGTTGGTATTCTCACCGTATCCCTCAGAAGGGGGACCAGCAGTATTACGAGATGATTGGTAAGTACCCGCAGTTTAATGTCGGCTGGGATGATTATTCCGATGGCGATAGACCGTTTGTTTATGGTGACCCGTTAACCGAAAATTTTAAATATTATTCTAATGAAAGAGGAAAAGCAAACGACTTTTATAATGTTGCCAAAACTGCTGTTATTATAGTTGTAGTTAATCATGTACTGAGTGCTGTTGATGCTGCATGGACTACGAGCAGCTATAACAAAAACCTCAATATTTCCGCCGATGTAAAAAAAATAAATCTTGGATATAGGACATATTATTATCCCCAGTTAAATTTGCAGTATCATTTTTGATTAAACTCCTCGCTTTTAGTGAGATAGGGTAAGGCATTGACAGAACCATTAGTTGTAATAATAGGCAGACCGAACGTTGGTAAATCAACACTTTTCAATAGGTTGACGAAAAGTTCACGATCAATCGTTGATGATGTAAGCGGCGTTACGCGTGACCGGATTTATGGTGACGTTGAATGGAACGGTAAACATTTTAGAGTTATTGATACCGGCGGTTACGTACCAAACTCCGAAGATCTTTTTGAAACAGCAATACGCGAACAAGTTGAAATTGCCCTTGAAGAAAGTGATGCAATTTTACTTGTAGTAGATGGCAAGACCGGTTTAACACCTTTCGATCAAGAGATTGCCTCGATGCTTCGCAAGTCTTCCAAGCCATATTATCTACTAGTAAATAAACTTGATAGTCCTGAACAGAGTCTGCACATAAGCGATTTTTATTCCCTTGGTTTTGAGCACGTATATGATATCTCTGCATTGAATGGCAGAAACCTTGGAGATTTTTTAGATGATCTGCAGTCACATCTTACATTCCCGGAATTAGATGAAAAAACTGATGATCAATTGAGACTTGCGATAATCGGTAAACCGAATGTTGGTAAGTCATCCCTTGTAAATGCACTCCTTGGTTACGATAGAAGCATTGTAACAAATATTCCCGGAACAACACGGGATAGTATTGATTCAATTCTAAAATATTATAACGAAGAAATTGTTCTTGTTGATACAGCCGGACTCCGAAGAAAAACAAAAGTTAAAGAGAACATAGAGTTCTTTGCCAATGTTAGGACTTACCGTGCAATCTGGGATTCGAACGTTGCTATACTTCTGCTTGATGCTGAACTTGGATTGGAAAAACAAGATCAAAAGATTATCCAGGAAGCAGTACGGCGAAGAAAGGGAATGATCATAGCAATTAATAAATGGGATTTGATCGAGAAGGAGACTAACACAGCTAAAAAATATGAAGACGCTATTAAATCTGAAATGGCGGCTGAGGATTATATACCAATCATAACAATTTCTGCAATCACAAAACAAAGAATTTTTAAGCTGATTGATTTAGCTAAGAAAATAAATGAAGAAAGAAAAAAGAAAATTCCTACAAGCCGGTTAAATGATATTCTCTTACCGGAAATTCAGAAAAAACCTCCACCGGCCACACCAACTGGCAAAGAAGTAAAAATAAAATACATTACCCAGGTCGGAGAACATTACCCAATATTTTTCTTCTTTGCCAATGAGCATAAATATATCCCCGAGCATTACAAGAGATTTCTTGAAAGGTTGATCCGCCATCACTTTGGATTTGAAGGTGTGCCGATGACATTATCTTTTAAGGAGAAGTAATCTCTTCCGCAACAATATCCAATAACACTTAAATTACTTATATTTCAAACCAATTAAATCATTGTAGAATGGTTTCACCAAAAAATATTATAGTAATTGGCGGAAATGCAGCTGGTCCGGCTGCCGCAGCAAAAGCGAAACGTACTGCTCCCGATACTAACGTAATTCTATTTGAAGCATCAGAATATATTTCTACCGGTACATGCGAACTCCCGTATGCCCTATCGGGTATTGTGAAAAATCCTGATGATCTTCTTTTCTATTCGGGCAGTTCTTTTGAACAAGAAAAAGGCGTAAAAGTTTTTGTTAACCACTTTGTAGAAAAAATTGATCGTGTTAAGAAATCTGTTTCAGTGCGTAATTTAAAAACCAATCAATTATTAGAATTCGATTATAGTAAACTAATACTTACCACCGGATCAAAAGTAAAAAAGATTCCTCAGCTTTATTCAAAGTTAGAAAATGTATTCACACTCAAGAATTTTAATAATCTTCTTTCGATT
>DYJK01000087.1 GCA_020723165.1 Melioribacter roseus
CTTATCCTAATGAGAAGGAGATAGCAGTTTCACTTGTTGAAGGTAAAGTAAAAGTATCAATAGAAAATGACGGGGAAAATTTGTTGAGTCCAAATCAACAGTTAACTTATAACAAAGTCACAACAAAAGAAAAAGTTGGTACTTTTGATTTAATGCAAGTGATCGGCTGGAAGGATAATATTTTGATCTTCGATGATGTACAACTAGAAAAAGCTTTTGTTGTGTTGGAACGATTGTACGGTGTAAAATTTGAATTAGCTGATAAGGAACTGAACAGCTTGACCATAAGAGCAAATTTTGAGAACGCTTCTTTCTGGACGATTGTAAAGGTAATAAAATCATTAACCGATCTTGAGTATAAAGCTGAATATAAGAATGATGAATTGCAGAAAATAATTTTCTATAAAAAATAACGACCTAAACATGTTACCCTCCGTCACTCTGAGCGACTCGACAGAGTCAGTCGAAGAGAAGGAGGGGGAACGAAAGGACGGGAGAGGTCAAAAAAAAAGGAGGTAAAATTCTATGAGAGTAAATTCCGCCAGTGTGCGGAAAAATTAAAAGCCATGACAATGTGAGAGATTGTCATGGCTGGAAAGAGCTAAACAACTACCCGACTATTGCCGGGTAAATAACTCCGCTCAAAAAATGGCGGATAAATAACAATTGTTTAACTATCGGCGGATGTAAAATATGAAAAATAATTATATACGGGTATTAAAAATGACTGCTTTTTATTCCCTATTGGGATTATTACTGCAAGGATTTTTGGTAAGTATTTTGTTTGCATCAACTCCATCGGAAGGGCAAGACCTACGCAGTATAAAAGTTACATTAAATGTACAGAATGTGACTTTAGAAGATGCAATCCTAACATTAGAAAAAAATTCCAATATGAAATTTGTTTACTTAAAAGAAGAGGTAGCATTAGATGAAATAGTAACAATCGATGTTACCAACGAATCTCTTTATGATCTGCTAAAGGGATTAGCCGGGCAGTATGGATTAGTATTCCAGAGGATAAATAATCAGATTGTAATTAAAAAAAGTTCCGCTGCAGATGTAATAGAAACACAACCTTTACCGGAAGTAGGCGCCATAAAAGGCAGAGTAACGGATGCAAAAACTGGTGAACCATTAGTGGGTGCAAATATAGTCTTAAAAGGTACGACTAAAGGCGTTACAACTGATAGCAAAGGATATTATGAATTTGAAAACTTAACAGCCGATAGTTATACAATAGTTGTTAAATATGTTGGATATGCAACAAGAGAGGAAGATGTTAGCTTACCGCCGAACAGAACACTAGAAGTTAATTTAATACTTACCCCTTCATTGGTGAACCTTGACGAAATTACTGTAACCGGGACCTTAAGTGCACGTGAGAAAAGAGCCGTCGCAACTACAATTACAGAAATAAAAGGTTCAGAACTGCAGAACCGTAACCTTACAAACATTGCAAATGTTTTAGAAGCTGTTCCCGGCATTATTTTACAGCATGGGGCAGAAGGTGACAATGTTGGTAATTCAAGACAACCGTATGGTTTACTAATCAGGGGTACAAGCGGACTGGGTTCCAATATTAAGTATCTTATAGATGGTATTGAAGTAGTTTCCTTCAGCTATTCAGCACAAAAGGTAAATATTTTACAGACGATGGATCCAAATGATATTGAAAAAATTGAAGTACTCAAGGGACCGATGGCTTCAACACTTTATGGCAATGGTGCTGGGGGGGGTGTCATCGCTATCACTACAAAAAAAGGGAAGGAAGGTAAAACTCGTATTAACTTTAAAACCATGTTTACTCAATATGCTAATGATTTTGCAGATTACAACGGATACAGTCAGGATTATTCATTAAATATTATGGGTGGTGGAGATCAGTTTAGTTATTTGCTTGGAGTAGGCTATAACATATATCCAACTACAAAGTTAACGGATATTAACAATGGAATAGACGACAAGACATGGTCCTATACTGCGAAGATAAACGGGAAAATAAATAACATTTCAGCTGATCTATCACTTCAGTATGGAAACGAAAACAAAGGTGCCGGTTTAACTACTATATCTGAAAATAAATTTCGCCAATCATTAGGACTTTCCCAGCTTACTGTAGGTACGTTAAATGATTATAGATATTCACAAAGATCATTCTCGACTACTCTTCATTTAACACAAATGATAGAAGAGAACTGGTACCATGATCTGACTATTGGATATAACCTTACAAATTTTAGTCAATTGAGCTACACAGCGAGTAGAAGCGGAACTTATTCTAATAGTGAATACTTATTTTCAAAAGTGAATGCAAGATATTTTATGTTTTTTGATCATTCGTGGTCAAAGGAAATTAAATCAGGGATTACTGCCGGTTTAGAATATGTCAATTACGATGTACACACACTAAATTTATCTTCTGCGGAGCCTGTAACTGATTTCCTCCCGGCTAACACGCCAGCTACTGCAAGTTCTGCTACTTTTACTAAAGCTCCCTATTTGTCAACGGGTTATTTTACTGAAGTTGTTACTGGTTTCAATAATAAACTTTTTTTAACGACTGGAATTCGTTTTGATATTAATAATGCTTATGGTGATAATATTGATGCCTACGCACAGCCAAGAGCGGGATTATCTTATGTAGTCAATTTTGGAGATTTTAATATTAAACCGAGAGCAGTGTGGGGAGTATCTTCAGATGCGCCGGATCCTACATATAAAACAACTCATACCATAGCATTTTCTTTCGGCAATTTTGTTTATTTGGGAAACCCAGATATCAAACCTCAAAGAAGTGAAGGTTTTGAATTTGGCGCGGATTTTTATTACGGCAACAATTATTCACTTAATGTTACGTACTACGATCAAAGAATAAAAGATATGATTCAGAGCTCTTATACACTTGACTTAACTACAAGTCCGAGAACCTATTATTATCTATATACTAATATTGCAGAAGTAATAAACAGAGGGCTTGAAGTTTCTGCAAAAGCTATTATAGAACCATTTACTTTAGATTTGTCTTTTACAGAAACAACAAGTAAGTGGGGTGATGAAATTGGACAAACACCTACTACCACAATTTATCCGGGTGCGTCGTTATCAAATGTACCAAAAAGATCTTTCTATGCACGCTTGACTTATTCTATCCCTTCATTACTTTCATGGATGGAGAAAGGGGGAAGGGTAAGTTTGGATTGGAGATTTAACGGTAGCGCATTTACATATGATGATATTAGTTATTATTTGGATTATGATGCCTGGCAGAAATTACCAACGCCAAGACCACCAGCACCAAGTTCAAGTAATTACTTAATCTGGGTTAAAGGTTATTCGTATTTCAATCTTCGTATGGATTACTCAGTAACAGATTATGCAGCTCTATATGTTGATATACAGAATCTGTTTGACAAACAAGGAAGTTCCAACGGTCAGATTTACAAGCAGTTTCCTGGTAGAAGAATCAACTTTGGATTTAACATTACTTATTAATCTTATAATATTGAGGACGAATAGACGAAGAATCTCTAACTTAATTTCATGGAGATTCTTCGCCAAGCATCTTATTCACTCAGAAGTCAGGATTCAAAATATTAATACGGAACTAACAAATGAAAAAATACATTTCTTATCTAATAACATTTATACTTATAGGTGCATCGTTTAACTTAGCACAAGATTCAAGCACTGTTTTTACCTTTACACCTCAGAAACCAAAACCCGGTGATCAATTAACGATTAGCTTTAATCCCCCAAAAACTTCGCTTAAGAAAGAAAAAAATGTAGATGTAATAATTTATTCAGTAAAGGAGAGCATTATTATTTGTGAAGAATATCCCATGTTTTTATCAGAAACTGGTTGGAGTTATAAATATTTAATAGCGGACACGGTTTGGTGTCTTGGTATCAAATTCAGTAGTGAAAAAACAGTAGTTGACGATAACGGGAAAAATTTTGCAGTACTATTGTATGAAAATGATGATAACTTTTTATTAGGGACAAAAGCTGCTTACGCTTTTTTATGTAATGCTGCTGCGGCAAATGTGAAAACAGATACAAAATTTGTTTATTCATACTTTAATGAAGAATTCAAAAACAGTCCGCAGCTAATAAGATATTATCTTCAACCATACACAAGATGCATTAAGGCTATTGAGAATGTAAAGGCAGATGAAATGATTCGAAATATTTTGCAAGATCTTGAATCCGAAAAAGAACCTGATGAAAAAATGTTAAATACAATAGCCTTTACTTATTTAATAGCATTGCGCGATCAAACAAAATATGACTACTATAATAACCTTGTGAGAAAAAAATATCCGTTAGGATATTTCTCTCAATCAGCGGCATTTATTGAAATTAATAAAATGAGTAGCACTAAAATAGAAGAATTGGAACGAGCCATTTCTAAATTTATTGCTGATTTTGGCGAGAAAAATTCATGGCTGATTCTTCTTAGAGGTAAATTATTAAAAGCTTATTGCGAACAGAAAATGTATTCAAAAGCAGAGAATTTTTTGACTGCATACAAAAATGAATTTAATAATATCACTGGTATCAGTTTAGTAAACTCTGCGGCAAAAGCCGTTTATGATAATCAGGACCAACTGAGCTTGGCGAGAAAATTAATCGAATTCTCGCTCACGTCATTGAAAGGATATAAATCAGGGAGGGATGATTTTCGCGGACTTACTAAGGCTCAGATAGAAGAACAATTAAATAGATATCGTCTTGAAACTCAATATACCGCCGGATTAATTTATGAAAAAACAGACGGGGCAAATAAGGCGCTTGACTTTGTTCAAGAGGCATATTCTTTTGGTAAACCAACGGATGATTTGAAGATACTACATGCAAAACTGCTTCTTGAACTTAAACAGAATGTTGATGAAGTACTTAAGATAACAGAAGAGATGTTGTCGACCGGAAAAACTTCGGATGCAATAATTGATCTCAATAGAGAAGCATTCAAATTAGTATATGGTTCAGAAGAAGTATATGAAAAATATTTTAGCGGATTTAAGGGTAAGTTTTTAGAAAACCTTACGCATGATATTAAGAAAGAAATGATTGACAAATCGGCACCGGAATTTTCATTAACTGATCTTGATGGGAAAAAAATATCATTATCGGATTACAAGGGTAAAATTGTTATCCTTGATTTCTGGGCAACATGGTGTGGACCTTGTAAAGCTTCGTTTCCCTTAATGAAAGAAGCAATACAAAAATATACTGATAGTGAAAAAGTAAAATTTTTATTTGTCGATACATTTGAAAGGGTAAATAATAAAATTGAAAATGCGAAGAAGTTTATAGCTGAGAACAATTACCCTTTTCAAGTCTTATTGGATGTAGATAGTAAAGCTGCTAATGATTACGGTGTTGTCAGCATACCTACGAAAATATTTATTGATAAGAATGGAAATCAGCGTTTCATATCTGTTGGATTTGAGAAAGAAAAAATATTGGATGAAATAGATATACTAATAAAATTGTTAGAAAATTAATACAAAGAAGAAAAACTTTCTCATAGGAAAGATTTAGTAATCGTTAACCATGGTGTTAGCTTCGATGCATACTCATACACGCTCTCCGCACTTGGGCATACTCAACAGAGTCGAGTAAATCTGACTTTGTTGGGTATGCCAAGTGTAACACCTCTCTGGGATTAGCCACAAGCAAAACTCTAGAGAGGTTTATAATAAAAATGAAAACTTGATATACAATGAATAATATATCTGATGACAGTCAAAGTAGTAACTTAAAAATTTTTATAAATGAAGATTATGCTAAGATCCACTACTTAGGGAACGTACATTTGAAGAAATGAGAAAAAGATGGTTATCAATTGGAGAATCTGTAAAACATCCATTGGAGAAATACTTAGTATATGATATGATGAGCGGAAAAATAAGTGATGAAGAAGTTGCCCAATTAATAAGTGAAGTTGAAAAGAACAATTTGCTTAGGTACAAAAAGATAGCAGTTTTTCTAAACGAACCCGAATCTTATAACTATCGTTTCTTTGATAGTGCTGTAAAGTACAGTGAGTTTAGCATTAAACATTTTACAAACATAAGTGAAGCAAAGGAATGGCTGGTAGAATATTGTGAATGTTGAATTATAAATGCTGGATACTTGATTCTTGATACTGGAAACTGGATACTTGACACGCCTCTCTTCCGCTGAGTCGGAGTGGGCTCGCCTCGCTTTGACAAGCAATAGCGAGTCGGAGCTGGTGCTGGATACTATAGTAGTTGCTGGAAAGGAAATAAGTATACAAAAAATTCTTTTTTGAGAGAGACCTTCTAATTATTTAGTTGGAAACAAAATATTCTTTCACCTAATTTCACGTCGGGATTACTGCAACTTTATTAAAGTATAAAAAGTGATAACTGACGAACAAATTATTGAAGGAATAAGATGCGGTGATATTAACATCATGAAGCATCTATACGAATGTTATTATGTTCTGCTTTGTAATTTTGCATACCGATTTACAAAAGATAGGGATACAGCTAAAGATATTATTTCCGATATTTTTTTAAACATCTGGTTGAAACGAGAAAAAATAGAAATCTCAACGAGTCTTCGTTCTTACTTATATGTTGCTGTAAGGAATCAATGCCTCAACTATCTAAAAATAATGAAAAGAAATAATCTGAGATTATCATTTCATGATGAAGACGAATCATGGGATATTGCATCGGAAGAAGAGTTCTTTAAGGCAATAGAAAGTGATGAAGAAGTTGAGTTAATCCTTTCTAAACTGCCCGATAGAAAAAGATTGGTTTTCAAGTTAAAAGTAATAGATGGACTCAAATACAAAGAGATTGCAGAGATACTATCAATTTCTGTGAATACTGTACAAAACCATATGGTAGAAGCATACAAAATCCTTTCGAAGAAACTGCCAAATCAGTAATAATAACACCCCCAATAATTCCTTTCGTATAGTAGATTTTTGAATATTCATTTGTCATTCATTTATAAAGAAAGGATACGGATATGAATAATGATGAATTTTTAGGGCTGGCAATTAAAATCCTTGGAAATGAAGCAACAAAAGAGGAATATGAAGAATTCAGACGATACTTAGAAGTAAAAGAATATTCAGAATTGTTTGATAGTATATCGACTCGATGGGGAAGTGCTGCTAAGAAAACGGATAATGTAAGATTTGACGTTAATGAAGGATTTGAAAATTTCCTCAGCCGTACAAAACAGCTTCAAGAAAAAGTGGAGTTACGTAAAAAACCAATTAAAATTTATTCGCTATTCCAGAATTATAATTTTGTTAGAGCAGCAGCTTCAATAGCATTTGTATTCTTCATTTCTGCGATTGTTTTATACTATCTCAGTCTGTTCAACGGTAAAACGAGTGCCGTTGCGTGGAATGAAAAGGTAACACAGCTTGGCGAGAAATCAATACTGACTTTTTTGGATGGTACGAAAATTACGCTCAATGCCGGCAGCAAGTTGAAGTATCCTTCCGATTCCGATAGCAAAGTTAGGGAAGTGTATTTGGAGGGAGAGGCATACTTTGATGTTGCCAAAGATCTCACAAGACCGTTTGTTGTTCATTCAAGGAATATCAGTACAACGGTACTCGGAACATCATTCGATGTTTATGCTTACCCGGAAGAAAATGAAATAAAAATTTCATTAGTAGAAGGGAATGTTAAAGTTTCCAAAACAATAAATAAAAAAAATGAGGACTTGATAGTTCTGAATCCCGAGCAGCAGTTAATATATTCGATTGATGAGGGAATCAGTCGTGTAAAGAAATTTGATGAGCAAGAAGCTGCCGGCTGGAAAGATAACGTTCTTAAATTCAATAATGAGCCGCTGCAAAAAGCTCTTGTTAAACTAGAACGGTTTTATGGAGTAAAATTTGAATTGGCAAAAAAGTCAGCAGCAAATGTTAAAATTACAGCAAACTTTAAAGGAGATTCATTCCACACTGTTGCAGAAGTTATTAAGAAGTTAACCGGATTGAAATACAAAACTACTACTGGAAATAATGTAATAAAGAAAATTACTTTTTATTAAAACATATTTATTCGACCTCACCCCTACCCCTCTCCTAGTTTAGGAGAGGGTGGCCCGAAGGGTCGGGAGAGGTCTAACAAAGGAGATTTTCGTTTGTAGGTCGAAACGTTGTTTCGACTAGTGTTAGATTTAACATCATACAATTTTTGCGGTATCAATTTAGCAAGTAGACTTACATTTTTTTTATTAAAAAAGGGGAGGAGAAAAATTCTATGAAACAAAAATAATAGCCGTGACAATGGATGAGATTGCCACGGCTAAACAGTAGTAAACACTTCCCACAAATAGTGGGATTACCAAGTAACTAAGTGTTCACAAGGACGGGAATAAAAATATGAAAAAAAATATTCTACGGATAGTTAAAATGACAGCTATTTATTCTTTCTGGGGGATAATACTTCAAGCGGCGATTGTGAATCTTTTATTTGCTACATCGCCATCGGAGGGACAAAATTTACGCGATGTAAAATTGAGTGTTAAAGCTGTTAATGTAACATTCCATGAAGCGCTGAAAATCATCGAGCAGAAAACAGATTTTAAGTTCAATTATATTGAAGCAGAAATACCAATTGGTGAAAATGTAACTATCAGTGTTACAGATGAATCACTTTATAATATTCTAGAAGTGTTCGCAAATGACTACGGATTACTTTTCAATAGAATTAACAACCAGATTACAATTAAGAAAGCAGAAGGGTGGGAAAAAGAAAAGATAACAGCTTTAGCAGAAACCGGTTCTATAAAAGGTCGTGTAACGGATGCAAAAACCGGTGAACCACTAATTGCAGCAAATATAACTTTGAAAGGAACAACCAAAGGTGTTGCAACCGATTTGAACGGATATTACATTTTTGATAATCTAAAGCTGGGTAATTATACATTAGTTGCTCAATTTCTTGGTTATTCATCAAAAGCAGAAAATGTTGTTGTTCAAGCAAACAAAACCACAGAAATAAATTTTACTTTAGGACAAAGTGTTTACAATCTTGATGAAGTTGTTGTTACCGGTTCATTGAGTGAACGTGCAATGCGTGCTGTTGCTAACCCAATTACTGTTGTTACAGCAAAAGAATTAGAAAATAGAAATCTAACTTCTTTAGGGTCAGCGTTGGAATCTATACCCGGAATTATGATGGGTGGAAATAATGAAATTTTTAGTACACGAGGTACAGCATATAGTTACATTTATATGAGAGGCGGAGCACCATTAAGTAATGTTGTTCCAGGTGCCGGAATAAAATATATAATAGACGGAGTTGAATTATCCGATCCCTCCTTTCTTAATGGACTTAATCCAAATGACATTGACAAAATTGAAGTAAGTCGTGGTCCTATGTCTTCTACTCTCTACGGAGCTGGATCTTCCAGCGGAGTCATCCAGATATTTACAAAACGCGGTGGTATGAATAATCTTAGAGTTAATTTCCGCACTATGTTAACTTCACAAAAAAGCAAGATATATGATAGTGATCCTTTAAATCAAAATTATTCTTTAAATGTTTCAGGTGGACAAGGAGAATTTGGTTATAGTTTTGGTGTTGATCGTTCAATAAGTCCAATCTCAAGGTATGAGAGAAATAACGGAATAGATTTTAGTGCATGGAATATTAATGCTGGCGTTAGGGCAAGACTTGCTGACCTTATCGCAGATTTAAAATTTCAATACTCTTATAATACCAGTGGGAGTTCTCAAACCGATTATTTGTATAAAACTGCCATGGCAGATGGTTGGAGCGCTCCAAGTAAGTTACTCTTTGCATTGTCTGATAATAGAAATTTATCGGAAGGTGTACTTGCCAGCCTGAATTTAAAACAGATACTTGGTGAAAAGCTATATCATAATTTAACTGTTGGATATGCACGGAATGGATTTGAAAATACTACTTATACAGCATCACAATATGGACCGACAACTTTTATTTATCCGACCATGTCACGTGATTTTAGAAAGTATGACATAAAGTATTATATGAATCTGAATCAACCTTTAAGTACAGATTTTTACGTTGATATAACCGGAGGTTTCGACTATGTAGATTATAGATTTGTGGATATGATGAATACTTTTTCAACAATGCAAGTAGATTATGTATCTCAACCTGAAGCAGCATTTGGCTATAAATCTGTATATCCAACTACAACTACAGGTCTATTTGGTGAAACTGTATGGGGTTATAGCGATGATCTGTTTTTAACAACTGGTCTTCGTGCTGAAAAGAATAGTGGTTATGGGGATGACCTCGGATGGTATTCAATGCCTCGTATTGGGCTAACGTATATTGCTGCGTTAGGTGACTTTACTTTCAAACCAAGAGGTTCATGGGGCAAATCTTCGGAACCAGCTAATCCATATTATAAAATGGGTGAGGTTAATTCATATTTCATCGTTCTACCAAATCAAAATTTGAAACCGCAAAACCAATCTGGTTTTGAATTTGGTGCTGATATTTATTATGGATCATCAGTTGTATTTAATGTTACATATTACAAACAAAAAATGGAAGATCTAATTGTTAGAGTATTAATGAATGATCCAACAACACCACAGAATGATTATCAATATCAAAATGTTACTAAGGCAGATAATAGTGGATGGGAATTTTCTGCTAAATTCCTTTATAGCCCGTTTACATTAGACTTATCATATACATCAGTTACAAGTACATATGGTGAGGGATTTACCTCAACCTCCAACCCGAATATTAGACCTGGGAAAAGAATTCCAGACATTCCATCAGGTTCATTCTTTGTTCGGTTAAGTTCCAGAATACCATCTTTCTTATCATGGACTGACAAAGGAGGAACAATAACTATAGAGTATAGATGGAATGGAAATGTCTTTGCACAAGATTATTATGGTTATTATAAAGCCGTTAATGGATGGGTAGCGCCGGCGCCATATCCAAATAGTTACAACTACTATAATGAATTTTCTGGCTACTCTAAATTTAATCTTCGTGCGGACTATTCGATTCTTAATAATCTCTTACTGTTTGTTGATGTACAAAATTTGTTGGATAACCAGGATTGGATCAGCGGTTCAGCCCCAATGATAGGACGCCAAATCAGTTTCGGATTCAACTTCCAGTATTAATTAATTTCACAAAAAATTATCCCGCTGCTATGGCGGGATAATTCTTTAACACTTACAAAGGAACTATTATGAAAAGGAATATTAGCCCGATCTTATTTGTCATCTTATTCATGGCAACGTTAAGTATGGCACAAGATAAAAATTTTATATTTACACCCGAGAAACCAAAACCTGGCGATGTATTAACTCTTCAGTTTGATCCTATAAGTACAGAATTAAACGGTAAGGAAGTAGCGCTAATTATTTATTCAGTAAAGAATAGTATTCTTAATGCAGAAGAGTATTTAACAAAGAGAGAAGGAAACCTTTGGCTGTACAAATACCAAATACCCGATACATCACAAGCACTTGGAATAAAATTTATTGCTGCCGGTAGTAATTTCACCGATCAGGTAGCACAAAAAACTTTCCCAATTCAATTGTTCGATAAAAGTGAAAAGCTTTTAAAAGGATCAAAAGCTGCAAGCGCTTACATTGTTGGTTATCAAGGTGTTGTAAATGACAAAGCGGATCTTAAAAGTGCATACAAGTTATATAAAGAAGAGTTTACGGAGAATCCCTCTCTTACTAAATATTATATCTGGCAATATTGTGATCTTATAAATACTCAAGAAGAAAAAAAAGGAAGTAGCTTAGTAAAAAAAGTTTTAGCTGAGATTGAAAAGAGTAAAGGATCGCTAGATGAAAAACAATTAACGGAACTGTTAAATGTTTATAAAAGCTATCTAAATGATGAGAACAAAGCAAAGAAGTATAATGATTTGATATTGAAAAAATACTCAACCGGTACATTAGCAGAAAGGGAAGTTGCTGATGAGTTTTACAAAGACAAATCCGATCCTAAAAAAAAGGAAGAATTACTAGATAATTTTATTAAAAAATTTCCCAAACATCAAGGTTATGAAGATGTTGTTACAAGAATGACATCATCAATTCTTGTAGAATATTGCAGACAAGGTAAACTTGATGAAGCAAAAGAATATCTTAAAAAAATGAATGTTGAGTTTGATGATGAAACATGGATATGGCAGTATAGCTCTTTTGCACAAGCAGCAAATATATGTTTAGCTAAGGGAGAAGACATCACCTTTACCGAGCAGCTAAATGATATATCTCTTAAACTTGCACGCATGCTTATGGCTTCCCATAAACCGAATCCTAATTGGTTAACGCAGAATCAATATCAAATGATGACGAAAGAATTTGCATCCGGCAGTTCATTTGTTACAGCGGTAAAAGTTTATGAAAAGACTAAAGGAGTTAAAGAAGCTCAAAAAATTGCGGAGGAAGGGTATAAACTAAGTCCTTTTAGCAAAGAGTTGCGAAGATTATATGCAAAACTGCTCATTGAAAATAACCGGGCTGAAGATGGAATAAAGTTGATCGATGATATGTTCTCTGAGAGAAATGTTCCGGAAGATATATTAACGGCTCATAAATCTGCTTATATAAAAATAAAAGGTTCTGAAGAGGGTTATGAAAAATATCTTTCTGATCTTAAGGAAAAATTCTTAACCAAATTCCATGAAAAAGTAAGATCTTCAATTACTAAAAAAGAAGCACATGCATTCACATTAACGGATCTTGCTGGAAAAAAAGTATCACTCTCCGATTACAAAGGTAAGATAGTTATACTTGATTTCTGGGCAACCTGGTGCGGCCCTTGTAAAGCATCGTTTCCTTTAATGCAGAAAGCACAAGAAAAATATTCTAGCGATCCTAATATCAAATTTTTATTTGTGAATACAATGGAACAAAGTGGCTTGCCTGGTGAGAACGCATCAAAATACATCAAGCAAAACAATTATCCATTTCACGTAGTAATTGATTCTGATAGTAAAATTTCTGCTGCTTTCGGTGTTTCGGTCATACCGACAAAAATCTTTATTGATAAGGAAGGAAATATCCGTTACACTGCCGTTGGCTTTGAAGCAGAAATATTGTTAGAAGAAATTGATATAGTAATAAATCTTATTAAGTAATTAGGTTAATGAAATCTTTCGATGCATAGTTGACCCGCCCAATAAAAACTGCGGGCAACCGCTTTCTCATACAACTCCGCCTCTCCGGGGATTAGCCACAAGCAGAACTCTGGAGAGGTCTTAATAATTTAATTCTGATGAAGATGAAATATATCTTTGATGACAGCCGAAGCAATGAATTAAAAATCTTTGTTAATGAAAATTTTACAAAGACTTATTTTTTGGAGAACGTACTCTTAATGTGATTGCTCGTTGAAATTGTGAATGTTGAATTTATAAATGCTGGATACTTGACTCGCCTCGCTTTGACAAGCAATAGCAAGGTGGAGCGGGTGCTGGATGTTGGTTACTGGATGCAAGATACTTGATACTAGATGCTGGATGGAAGATGCTATATGAGAATAAATTTACTGAAGTTCCTACAAAGCTAAATAGCTTTAAGGGTATTATCACATCACTTTATATGTAAGGGTAAATGCTGATTAAACTCGTGTAGCAAACTCCTAAATAGTTATAAAAAGTAGTCGTAAGGAAACTGAAACATACCCGTCTGTACAACAGAAAAAATGTATGTAATTAATAAAACATCACATAACACATAGTGGTAAATCCTTTAAAAATTGTCTTATAAGTAGAGAAAATAATTTATTGGAGTAATAATGAAATTAAAGAAATGCCTTCCTTTTATTCTCCTATCTTTTTTTATGAATGTTACCTTAGCCCAGCCGCAGATGGATCTTGTTTCGGTGAATATAGATAAGAAAAATCTAAAGATTTCAACCGGGTCCGAGTTTAGTGTAAACCTTATTATAAAAATTGAAAATGGCTGGCATATCAATTCCAACAAACCGAATGATGAATTTTTAATTCCGACGGAAATTTCCACAAAAGGAAACGGTATAAAGTTAACCCAAATAAAATATCCCGATGCACATGAGATAAATCTTTCATTTGCAGATAAACCGGTTTCTGTCTATGAAAAAGAAACAAAAGCAGAATTAACATTTTTGGCTGATAAGTCAGCACCAGCCGGTAAACAAACAATAGAAATTAGATTGAGTTACCAGGCATGTAATGATCAAACTTGTATGCCGCCGAATTCTGCTAATGCTAACTTTGAGTTAGAAGTTGTAGCTCTGCAATCAGAGAGTGAAATTAAAACAGAAATTAATAAAGAAGAAAAGCCGGTCATTAAACCTGATAGCGGAAAAATTGTTATTGATTCAATTGAAGAGAAAGTAAAGAAATTTCAGGATGAGATTTCGATTGCATCTACATCCAAATCGACCGGAATATTTTTAGCGTTGGTTTTTGCTTTTCTCGGCGGACTGATTTTGAATCTAATGCCGTGTGTTCTTCCAGTTCTATCATTAAAAATAATGGGAATTGTTCAACAAGCCGGCGATCACCCCAAAGAAAAATTTAAACACGGATTGATATTTACACTCGGCGTACTCGTCTCTTTCTGGATATTAGCCGGGATGTTATTAATACTGCGTGCCGGTGGAGAACAATTAGGATGGGGTTTTCAATTGCAGTCGCCTACATTCGTAATTATACTTTCAATTTTTTTATTCTTGTTTTCGTTAAGCATGTTCGGTTTGTTTGAAATAGGTACGACACTAACTTCAGTCGGGCAATCGACACAAAATAAATCGGCATATATGGGTTCATTTACAAGCGGAGTACTGGCAACAGTAGTAGCAACACCTTGCACAGCACCGTTCATGGGTTCAGCATTAGGATTTGCTTTAGGTCAACCGGCATATGCATCACTTCTAATTTTTACTTTTCTTGGATTAGGAATGGCATCACCGTACTTAATATTAACAACCACACCAAAACTGTTGAAGTTTATTCCCAAGCCCGGTGCATGGATGGAATCGATGAAACAGTTTATGGGATTCCTATTATTGGCAACCGTCTTGTGGTTACTATGGGTGCTTAGTTTACAGACCGGTTCCGAAGGCGTGATAATTTTACTTACCTCCTTAATATTTGTTGGTATTGGCGGATGGGTATACGGGAGATGGGGAAATATTGCAAAAGCAAAACCAACAAGAAGAATTGCCCAAACAATTTCTGCGTTAGCATTAATAGCAGCGGTTATTTTTTCATTACAAAATATAGAAGTAAAAGCTGCGGGGGCAGAAGATGTTCACAAACAAGGTAAGATTGAATGGAGAAAATTTAGTCCTGAAATTTTAGAACAGTTACGCAAGGAAGGTAAACCGGTATTTGTAGATTTTACTGCGGCATGGTGTTTAAGCTGCCAGGTAAACGAAAAGGTTGCATTTGGGTCCGGCGATGTTCAAGATAAATTTCTTGAAAAAAATATTACTGCATTAAAAGCAGATTGGACTAATAAAGATGAAACAATAACCAAAGCTTTAGCAAGTTTCGGAAGGAACAGTGTGCCGTTTTATGTTTTGTACATACCGGATAAAAAAGAACCGGTAATCTTTCCGGAAATCCTTACGCCTGGAATTGTGCTTGATAAGTTAGAACAAAATTTATGACGCTGGCTTATCGTATGTGTGATTTGTTGTGTGACAGAAGTAATTATTCAACCCATTGTATGAATTAAAAAATAAAAAGCCACGAAACTGCTATCCAAGCGACTCCAATTGAGGAATAGTTGTGAAAATGTAATTTAGTTTTCATTAGCCCACAACTTAAGAGGCAGTGTGAAAATTAA
>DYJK01000088.1 GCA_020723165.1 Melioribacter roseus
ATTCGGTTCCTCGTCATTTTCTACTTTATTATTTTTGCCGGAAGAGAGTATTTCCTGGAACTTAATCAACTCCTTATCAATCTTTGTAGAATCTACAACGTAAATGAAATTAAAATTACTATTTGCTTGTGCTGCTTGTTCGGTTGTTTTTAATGTAAGATTTGTCTCTTTGAGCAAAATATTACTCTTAAAGAAAAGTCTATCGTTTTTCATAGTTAATAGTGCATCGGATTCGGTTCCAATACGAAGGTCGCCGTAAAATAAAGGACTGGAAGCGCGTGATTGTTCACTAAGTACCGCAAGATCGCCGGCAAATCTTATTGAAAGGTCATCGATTTTGAATCCATCGAAAACTGCCGAACCTACACCTTTAATCTGTCCCGGATATTTAGTACCACCTGAATTTGCAAGAACGAAATTATTGATCAGCAATCCGTTCTGCTCAAATTTCATATCCACACTAAACTCGTACGGCATATTTGTATTTTCAACTAAAAAGTATCCATCCGACAAACGCATAAATCCAGAATATTTAAGTGCATCAATTTTCCCGGAAATAATTAAATCGGCAAGTAGGTTACCGCTTTGATTTTTTATGAATGGAAGAAGATTGCCCAGCGAGCGGATATTAAAATTTTCCGAATACAATCTTAGATTTATTTCTTCCGAGTCAAGAAATCTGTCTTTTACAGTTGTAAAACTAAGATCAACTGGAACCGTGCCGGTAAAAGTAAGTAAGGGAGCGTTTATATTGTAAGTAGAATCTAAAAATTTAATATCGGTCGAGATTTTTTTATCGGAGTAAAGTATTGAACCCGTAAGTTTACCGAGGTTGAATTTTTTGTAAGAGAGATTATCAATATTTATAGTTGTGTTGATAATAGGATTCTCAAAATCCCCGTTTATTCTTGCCCGCAATTTACCATTAGCAATTAAATTGGGGTCATCTTTATTGATGAAATATTTACTTAAAATGCTGCCGGAAATTTTCCCAAGTTCAAAATTCAGTTTCTGTTCACCGCTGCTTTCTATAATACCGCTCAAGCTGGCATAAGTTGTATCATGGTATAGCGAGCAATCTACAATATTGAAACGATATGGATTGAAAAATATGCTTACCGGCTTTTTGTTTGACCATACAAGGCCATCATAGTTAACATTAATCTTGTCAATATTGATTTGCTGTTCAATAGGGGTCATTAATAATGTTCCCTCAGCTTCAACAGCTAAATAATCTTCATATGACGCCGATGTATTGAAAAATAATTTGCTCTGGTTAAAAACAATATCGGCTTTAATATTTTTGATATTGCCCGTTGTGTAAAATCTTTTACCCGTTAATGATGCTGTACCGAATAAATTATCGAACGATACATAACGGTTGTCCCTTGTAAAATTAAGATTGGTAATAACGTCCGATATATAAACTGTTGATTCTTTATCAACGAGTATGAAATATTTTAAATTTATTTCTGAATTGAGAGTAAAGTTAGGTGCGCGGTTAATTATACTTCCGTTTCCGGAGCCGATTACATCAAGTCTTTCAAGACCGGTAACAGCAGCTATCAAAGAGAAATCTTTGAAATTGAAATCGTAATTGAATTCAATCTCTTTATTTACAATACCCGGGATTTCCTGGTCCAACGATCTTGTTTCACTTGATTGATTAACAACAGATAGCGGGTTTAATTCATTCAGTTTGGCAGAGATTGCATCGGCAATTGTTCGTCCTTCGTAAGCAACCAGCTTCACCGCATCATTCAGTGAAAAGTTACCGTCGATATTAAAATCAACGAAATCGGATTTTAAATTGATCGCTCTAAAATTTGGATCCTTCTTAAAATCGATATCAACATTTGAATAATCTATCCGTGTATCTAAGTAAGACGAAGAATCGATCCCAAAGGAAAATGTACCAACAATATTATCTAAATCAATATGTCGTCCTTCGGCGCTGAAATAAAAATTCAGATCACTTTTGTTCCCCTGGTCTTTGGATATTGTGGAGATATCCAAATGCTGGATACTCCCGACTAAACGATATGTTGGGATTGTATCATTATCAAATTCCACGTTGCCGATTATCAAAGCATCAGTTTTGTTGCTTTTACCTTCAACTTCGAGATCAACTAGGCGGTCTTTGGCGTTTGAGTTAATCTTAAAATGTTCGATAGGGAATTGATCGAAAGTGGAATTCTCAACAGAAAAATTTAAATTAGCGTTTAAATCTGCCGGAGAAACACCTTTGCCTACTAAGGAACCGTTTGAATTTAATAAAGTTGTTAACCCGATAACGGGATTTAAATCGAGATCAGCAGTTTTAAATTTAATATCGTAAGTCATCGGGTCTGAAGCAACATTCATCGTGCAGTCAAATTCCAAGTAACCGTTTTCGATATTGCCGGAAAATTTAGTTTTAAAGTTAGTTGGTTCGCCTTCATATTCTATATTCACAGATGAAACAGAGAGTTTGGCAAATTCAGGTAATTGTAAAGAGGGAAGAAGTGAGTTAACATCTTTATAATTTATATCCGTATCGGTAATCTTAGCTTTGATAAAAAGATCTTCCGGTGTATTCAGTTTTAAAACTTCTCCGCCGATTTCGAAATGAGTAGTTTTATAATCAACGACTAATTTTTGAATTTTAAAACCGCCAAACTTTCCGCTCGCTTTCAATTCAACTGATGGATTGCCTTTTAAAATTTCAGTACTGCCGATGAATGACGATAAGTCATCGAAATTGAATGAAGATGCATCGAGATCAATTGAGACCGGATAATTTTTGAAGTCTTCTAATTCTACAGCACCGAATAAATTCAGGCTATCTAATCGTGCGTTCAATCTTACATCGCTGCTGTCTGTTATCAACGCAAAATGTTTTACACTCGCAAAATCTTTAGTTATGGCAAATTCACCTGATATGTTTCTTAGTGTGAATCTATCCAGGTTTGGTTTAAATGATAATTCTTTCAGCATTAATAGGTAGTTGGAACTTTCGATATCAATGAACGCTTGCGCTGTTAAATATAAACTATTAATTCTTAAATCATCAAAATTGATCGTCTTGTAATTTCTGTTTGATCCTAAATACTGGTTTGATTGCTGGACAAGGCTGATATTCCTTAACTGTAGATCATTCACCTCAATAAAAAATGAGAAGGTTGATTTTGTTGTATCTTCTTCGGTCGGTTTAACCAAGTCAGCATAATTCCATGTACCATTTTCATCTTGCAGTAATTTTATTTTTGCATCTTCAAGCAGAACATTCCTAATATAGATTTTTTTAAGCATCAACTGGAGGACATTAATTTTAACAACAATGTTCCGTGCCGATAAAAGTGTATCGCCGTTTGTTGTTAATGTAGTATTCCGCAGAAAAATAGAAGTTAGGATTGTCCCTTCTATTTTTTCAATAGATAACTTACCGTTGATGGAGGAATTAACTTCTTCAACAATTGTATCGCGCAGATAATTTCTGAAAGTTTTGGTTTGAGTAAACCCAAGCAGCACTACAGACAAAAAGATTATACCGAGAAAGATTCCAATAAAGGTATTGATAATCTTCCTGAATAGTGAGCGTTTAATTTTTGGCGGAGAAATTTGTTCTTTATTCTCTTCCATCAATTTTTATATCTATCTAATATTGTTTGTATAATGTTTGTAGTGGATTGGATATTAACGAATTCAATTGTTTCAATCTTACCGCCGGATTTTTCTACAATGTCTTTGCCGATAATTTTATCCTTAGCCCAATCGGCTCCTTTGATTAAAACATCCGGTAATAATTTTTTGATTATCTCGTACGGAGTATCTTCATCAAAAATAGTTATATAGTCGATGCACTTTAGATTGGACAAAATGAATGCTCTCTCTTGTTGGGGAACGATAGGTCTTTTATCGCCCTTAATTCTTTTTACCGATTGATCGGAATTCAATCCAAGTATTAGAACATCGCCCAAATTTTTTGCTTTGCATAAATAATCAACGTGACCGGCGTGAAGTATATCGAATACTCCGTTTGTAAAAACAACTTTCTTGTTCTGAATCCTTAATTCGTTTCTTATTGCAGTCAGTTCTTCTATGGATTTAATATTACTCATTTTATCTCGTTGGTGATTGCATTAAATAATTTATCTATTTCAATTGGTATTATCCCAACCTCTTCGCATACTAGCCCACCGGCATAATTAGCAAGATAAGCTGCATCATAGATATTTGCACCGGCTGCTAAAGAAATTGTTAGAGTTGAAATAACAGTATCGCCGGCACCGGATACATCGGCTACTTTTCTCGCTTTTGTAGGGATCCGTTTCTCGGAATTATCTCTTTCAAAGAGTGCTATTCCTTCATCTCCAAGTGTAAGCAGTGCAAATTTCGGATTTAATCTTTGCAGTAATTTCAGCCCGGCATTTTTTATATCATCATTATTTTTAATCCTGATACCGAAAGCATCTTCCGTTTCTTTTCTGTTTGGCTTGAATACCGTAACATTTTGGTATTCAAAAAAATTTGTGAACTTAGGATCAACAGTAATAATTTTTTTTGATTCGTTCGCAATAGAAATTACTTCGTTGATGAGATATGGTGTAAGCACACCTTTGTTATAATCTTGTAAAATAATTGCATCTATTTTTTTGATGTTCTTTTTAAGAATAGAAATAATCTTTTTTTCTATTGACGCTGAAATGGGGGAAGTTTTTTCTTTATCAATCCTAACAACATGCTGGTTATGGGCAATTACCCTGGTCTTTGCAGTTGTTGGGCGCGATCTATCAATTACGATTCCGCCGCTGTTGATATTAACTTCGTCCATCAATTTCTTTAGTATTTTACCATCGTTATCATTCCCGATAATACCGATCGGAAAGGGATTACCGCCCAGCTTATTAATATTATACGCAACATTCGTAGCACCGCCGAATCGTGAAAATTCATTTTCGACTTCAACAACCGGGACCGGGGCTTCCGGTGAAATTCTGTGGATGTTACCCCAGAAATAACAATCGAGCATCATATCGCCGATAATTGCAATATTCTTTCCGTAAAAATTCTTTTTTAACTTTTTCAATTTTTGAAGAGTTGTATCGAGCATTATTTGTCTCCTTTAATCCATTGAGCAAGTTTATTGAAAAAATTTATTCTAATAATTCCTTTATCTGTCCCAAGCCATAAAAAAGTTCCGTCAAAGAAAATTGAATTAATTGTTTTCGAAATCCGCTCGTCTGTTACCGGTATTACCTTACCATTGATTCGATTGATTAAAACTAATCCCCTCCCGTACATCTCTTTTGTATTTTTACCGAACTGGTAAGTAGAAGCCAATAAAAAGTTGCCGGTTCTTTCAATATCAAGAATACCATTGCCGGTTAATCCTTTAGAATCATCAAATCGGTTCCAATCATTTTTTTTGTTGTACTTGTATAATCCGCCAAGATTAAATTCCGGCCGTTCAGGAGTAATAAATTCATCAAGACCGATCCACACAAAATTTCTTTCAAAAAGGAGAGCGGATATTGAAACTTGTTCACCCTCACCATTAAAATAATTAAATCTATTATCATAAAAAGTTATGGAACCATTCCGGTTCAGATTCTTTGATTTATCATACTTATGTAAACCGGCTTCTGTTCCAAACCAAACTGTGCTGTCGCCGTCAACCTGGATACATTTTATTGTATTGGTTTTTTCATCGCCTTTAACAGTTAGATCATAATCGGTATATTTTTTTGATTTAAGACTATACTTAGTCAAATATTTAAATCTTCCTATCCAAACAGCATTCTCATATTTATCATAAGCAAGGGAGCGGATCCAATTGCTAAGCTGTCCGCCTAAACCGAATTTTCTTTTTATCCAATTATCTTTTTTCTTATCGAGTATGAAAAGCCCGTCAGTAGAACCAGCCCAAACTAAATCCTTACTTGCTGCAACACAATAAAAAAAGTCGTGCTGCAAGTTTCCTTTGGAAGTAGAATATTGAACCCAGCTTTGTGTCGTTTTATTGTATTTGAATATTCCATTTCCACCCGTTGCAACCCATATTTCATTTCCATAAGAAGTTATATCGGTGATTGATATACCGTTCAAGAAAAAATCTAATTCTTCTTGTGCGTTAATATTAAGGTATATCAAAATATATAAGAGTATGAGAATTTTTTTCATTATCGGTTATCTGGAACTATTATAAAATACAGTAGGAAATTTAATACTAAGTTTTTTGTGAATAAAATTTATTTAGCAATTATGGAGGAGGTTAAAGTATCTGCAAAAATAATTCCCCAGGTCGATTCAAACCCAAGCTTTAGACAATTGCAAAGCAGATCATAATCAACTTTTGTATAAAGAATCGTTTCGATTTCTGTCGTACGGTAATTAATATCTGTTTCTAATGATCGCTTAATTGAGTCATTTGCATTAATATATTCAACTAATTTTTTGTGATAGGTACCGCAGAGTATCGATCCATGCTGCAGAATTACCGAATCTAATTTTCTTTGTGCGCTGCCGATTAATTTCTTACCGTTGTATTTAACTTCATTTTTGGCAGTGCTGCCGAAACACAATACTCCGGACGGCTCATTAAGAAGTTTTGGAAAATTCGGTTGTTGATTTTCCAGGTCGGCTTTTGCTAAAACCGGGTTATAATACTCCAATCCTTTAATAAGAGCCGTGGAAATTCTTTGGTATATTTCTTTGGCACTGCTAATTTGGGAGTAGGGGATAATAACCGAGTACGTAATTTCCTCGGCATGTAAAATTGCTCTGCCGCCGGTAGGTCTCTTAACAACGTCTAACCCATCGCGGGTAATTTGATCATTGTTAACATCATTGAACGACTGGTTGGCACCCAAAGAAATACAATATGGCGACCATCTATACAACCTGAAAAAAGCTTCATCCGGTTTACATGAACGGGCAAGTTCAATATCGAATCCCATATTAAATTTGCCGTTGTTAAAGCCCGAATTAATGAAATGCCAATTCATTTTCTTACAACGCCGCGGGTCGATTTTTTCAGGAAGTCAAAAATACTATCGACGATTGGATGTGATGGGAAAGTCTCTTTTATTTTTCCAACTGCTTGTGTATGATTCAAACCGGAATTATAAAATATGTCGTACGTGTTTTTTATAGTTTCAATATCTTCTTTCGAAAATCCTTTTCTTCTTAAACCTACAATGTTTAGTCCATAATATCTACCCGGGTTGCCGCTAACCATAACATAAGGAGGAACATCTGCAGCTACTTTTGTACATGCACCGATTATTGCATTTTTACCAATCTTCGAAAATTGGTGTATCCCACAAACGCCGCCGATAATTACATTATCTTCAACTTCACAATGACCGGCAATCTGGACTGTGTTCGCGATGATAACATTGTTACCAACGTAACAATCATGTGCAACGTGAACATAAGCCATCAGCAAACAATTCTTCCCGACTTTTGATTCTCCGTGTGCAGTAGTACCGCGGTGTAAAACTACAAATTCACGTATGGTTGTATCATCATCAATATAAAAAAAAGTTTTTTCGTTTTTGTACTTCAGATCTTGCGGAGCGTTTGAAACGGAAACTCCTTGATAAATTTTTACCCTATTACCGATTCGAGCCCCATCATAAATAACAGCATGTGGTCCAACAATACAATCATTACCAATTTCAACATCATCATGTATTATTGCATAAGGTTGAATAGTGATGTTATCGCCTAATTTTGCTTTGGGGCTTACTATTGTGGTAGGATGGATTAACGACATAATGTTTATCAGTTATTTTTTGGTTTATCTTCACGATCAACTATTGCAGCCATAAATTCTGCTTCTGCAACAATAGTATTGTTAACTATTGCTGTACCTTTTAGGGAAAAGTATCTGCTTTTTCTATTTATCAATTCGGCTTCAAGAATTAATTCATCACCGGGCAGAACCGGTTTTCTGAATTTTGCATTGTTGATGCTCATAAAGAATACTAAGTGATTTTCGGGATCGATGAATGAATTTAGAAGTAAAATACCGCTCGTTTGGGCTAGAGCTTCAATTATTAATACACCGGGCATAACTGGCTGCCCGGGAAAATGCCCCTGGAAAAATGGTTCGTTAAAGGAAACACATTTTACTCCTACAACGCGTTTATCAAGTTCCAACTCTGTTATTTTATCAACTAAAAGGAAAGGATAACGATGGGGAAGCATTCTTTGAATTGCATTTATATCGAAAACTATACCTTCTTTTTTAACGAACTGGTATTTCTTCACAAATTTTTTCTGCTGGTAAAGCGCCCTAATTTTTTTTGCAAGTTCAACATTTGCACGGTGACCCGGACGCGCTGCCAGAATCTGTGCTTTGATAGGTACACCTATTAATGCCAAATCTCCGATCATATCCAAAACTTTATGACGTGCCGGTTCATTTCTAAAACGGAGCTGGTTTGTATTTAAGTAACCTTGCGGTGTAACTGTTAGCTCATGCTTAACACCTAATTTTTTCTGTAAGTGGAGTAATTCTTTTTTTTCAATTTCATGATCAACAATAACAATGGCATTATCTATATCTCCACCTTTAATTAATCCGGCATCTGCTAAAGATTCAACTTCGCTTAAGAAACAAAATGTTCTTGCCGGTGCAAATTCTGTTACAAATTCTTTTTCGAGATCGAATAAGCCGGAGTGCTGGCTGCCTAATGCCGGGTTTTGGTAGTCAATCATTATCGTAATTCTGTAGCCATCAAGCGGTAATGCAACAATATCAACCTGGTTATTTTCATCATGGAACATTACTGTTTGATCGATAACGAGATAATCCTTTGGCGCTTCTTGAGTAACAAAACCGGCTTGGTAAAGTAATTCTACAAACGGCATTGAACTACCGTCACCAATAGGAGGTTCAATCCCGTTCATTTCAATAGTGATATTATCGATTTGAAGTCCTACGATAGCTGCAAGCACATGTTCCACTGTATGAACTTTTGCATCGCCCAATCCGAGTGTTGTTCCTCTAGAGATATCAACAACATAATCTACATTTGCCGGAATTTCGGGTCTTCCGCCTAAATCTATTCTAACGAATTTAATGCCTGAGTTTTCAGGTGCCGGTTTGAATGTAATTGTACTTTGTGTGCCGGTGTGTAAACCAATACCGGATAGCGAAACTGATTTAGCAATAGTTCTTTGGAGTTCGAGCATTTATCTCTTTCCCTTAACCTTTTTCCGAAATTTTCTGCTCCAAAGATGCAATTTTTTCTTCTAATTTTTTAATCTTTTCTGCGTATTGGGGTAGATTTTTTATGTGCGCTTCTAGCCGCAAAGTTTTTGTTAGTAGATCTACCGGTGAACCGCGGTACTGCCCGGCTTTATCAATTGATTTTGATACGCCCGACTGCGCCGTTACGATTACTCCGTCTGCAAGTTCGATGTGACCAACAACTCCGACTTGCCCGGCAAGAATACAATTCTTCCCAATCTTTGTACTGCCGGCTATTCCGCTTTGCGAGATGATCAAGCTGTTATCTCCAACAACAACATTGTGTGCTATCTGCACGAGGTTATCAATCTTAACACCTTTTTTAATTGTTGTTGAACCGATTGTGGCGCGGTCTATTGAAACGTTGGAACCTATTTCAACATCGTCTTCGAGAATAACATTGCCGATCTGAGGCTCTTTAATGTATTCGCCGTTTTCATTTTGAATGTAGCCGAATCCGTCCGAACCGATTACACTGTTTGAATGGATGATTACATTGTTCCCGAGTTCGCAGTTTTCACGGACTGAAACATTCGGATATATGAGGCATCCGCTTCCGGCTTTCACGTTTTCCATCAACACTGCGTTGTGAAGTATAATGGAATTATCTCCAATTATACATCCCGAAGAAACAACCACATTTTTCCCGATCACAACATTTTTGCCGAGAGATGCATCGGGTGCAACGTGCGCGCTCGCATCGATTCCTTTCGTTTGTATTTCCGGTTTCAGATAAGTAAGTATAATTTTTTGCAGTGCAGCATTCGGATTTTTAACCTCGATGTAGGAAATATCATTACGAGATTTTTTGAATTCAGGTTTGATTATTACAGCCGCAGCTTTTGTAGTCTCAAGAAATTTTTCATAAGCCGGTAAATAAAGAAATGTTAGATCGTTTTGGGTGGCTTCGTCAATCTTGGCAACATTTAGAACTGTTAGGTCAGGATTGCCAATAACGACACCGCCGACTAAGTCGGCGGCTTCTTTCAATTTTAATTTCATAAGAACTCATTTTAGTTTTTCTAAAACTAAATTAGTTACATCATATTCTTCTTTGGCGTATAAAAAGATAATATCACCGCTCCGGTCGAAAATAAAATCGAACTCATTCTCTTTTGCAACTTCCTGAATAGCATTAAATATTCTGTTCTGGATTGGTTTCATCAATTCCTCTTGTTTCTGGAATAACTCTCCGCGTACACCAAATTTATCTTGTCTGTATTTTGAGATTTGGTCTTCAAGAGTAACAAGTTCTTTCTCAATTTCAACTCTTTTCTGCTCGCTCAATATAAGTTTTCTCTTTTCATAGTCATCGAATTTTGTCTTCCAATCCTTGTCCATTTTATTTAGTTCTTCTTGCCACTCCTTAATTATTGCATCGAGTTTTTTCTGTGTATCCTGGGCGTCGGGCAGCTGTTTCATAATTGTATCGCTATCTACATAACCGATTTTCGGTTGTGCTAACAATACTGAAGAAGAAAAAATAAATGCGGATAAAACTAATCCGAGTTTTTTCATAACATTATTCCGTTAAATTATTTGCCTCTTTTTAAGCGGTCGAGAACTTTGAATGTGATATCGAATTGTGCGTCAGCATATAAAACAACAACTTCGCCGGCTTTATCGAGCACGTAATGCATCGATTCTTCCTTTGCAATTTCATCAATCGCTTTAAAAATTTTTTGTTTTACCGGTGCCATTAATTGTTCTTGACGAATAAAATATTCACCGTTTGGCTGTGCAAATTTCTGTTCTCTATACTGCTGTAATTGTTGTTCTTGTGCTACAATTTTTTGTTGGGATTCTTTTTGTTTTTCAGGTGTCATTGTAGAAGCTTGTTTTTGATAATCAGCATAAGCATTTTGCAGTACAGTTGTAATGCTGTCCGCTTCTTTTCTCCATTTGGTAACTAATCCGTCCAAATCGCTCTTTGCTTTTATTGCTTCGGGGAATTGTTCTAATATAGTTTCGGAATCAACATAACCTACCTTCAAAGCGAATGGTTGTTGAGTTTGTGCCGCAACAGAAACAACGAATATAAAAAACAATAGTATTATACTTCTTTTCACGTCTACCTCTATATTTTTTAAAGTTTAAAATCCTTTACCAAATTGGAAATGGAATAACCATTGTGGTTCCTGATCATCAACACTTCTGCGATCAAATCCATATCCATAGTCAAAACCTAATAATCCGATTGGATTTATCAAAATTCTTGCACCAACTCCAACGGAACGTTTCAAATCAAATAAATTTGCTTGTTTGATATCGAAATATACGTTACCAGCCTCTGCAAATGCCAATAAATAAATTGGGATCGGTTCTAATGCGAGGGCACCTCTTAATTCGAAAGTGTATTTTGCTTGAACCCGGCTGCCGATAACTCTGCCCTGGGAGTCTTGCAAACCTAAGCTTCTGTCTTCATAGCCGCGAAGAGGGGTAGTTGCTATTATCATTCCGTTACCGCCCATATAATAATATTCAAACGGTTGAATGGGTGTATCTTCTACAAGTTCATTAATAAAACCTAAATCTGTACTGGCATATAATACAATTCTATTTGAATTAAAAAGAGGTTTATACCATTCTGTTTTGAAATCAATCTTATAATAATCTACGTTACCCGGTAGGAATGGGCCGCCTGATAATTCGCCGGAAAGAGAAAATTTTGAGCCCCGGGAGGGGAAGATTGGATTATCGATATCTGTTCTACTTATAGTTGCACCAACTGTGTATTGTCTTGTAAGACCTTCAGGGTAGTAACCTTGTCCGTCAATAACATCGTTATATTGGAATCTCAAAATACCTTGTACATAAAAGAAATCATCCGGCCAGGTTAATCTTCTTCCTAATTTCATTGTGATACCTGATTGGCGTAGGTCATAAACATAACGTTGCCTGGTATCAAACAGATCGAATCCAATGAGTGTTGGCGTATTCAAAAACCATGGTTCGGTAAAACCAAGAGTGAAAGTTCGATAATAATTACCAACGCCAAATTGCCAGCTAAAATTTAAAACTTGTCCGCCGCCCATCTGGAACGGTTCAGTAATAGAAAAATTTGTCATAGTGAAACCGATAGAACCGCTGAAACCGAATGCGCCGCTGTAACCAACGGAAGCATTTACATAATCGCTCGATTTTTCTTCAACTTTGTAAGTGATATTTACCGTTGAATCATTAACCGGTCGGTAATCAATTCCTTTGTATAGTGCTTCTACGTTAAAATATTGAAGATTAGAAAGCTGCTGGATACTTCTTAAAATGTAGCTTCTACTAAAATAATTGCCGGGGACTGTATAAAGTTCTCTTCTAATAACTTTGTCCTTAGTTCTTTCATTTCCTTGTATATCAACTTTTCCGATCTTAAAACGATTATTTTCATTTACCCTGATTAGGATGTCTATAGAATCCTCTGCAACTTTTTGTTCTTTTGCATCCACGCTGAATGCGAGGTAACCATTATCCTGGTATAGTGAAGATACATCGGATTGTTTTTCGTTATAGTTCAAGTTGAAATTGAATTTTTCATAATCAAATACATCACCTTTTTGGAATTCAAGGCGTTCGGTTAGAATATCATCTGGATAAACTGTATTTCCTTCCCAAACTATATTCCGTACCTTGTATTGCGGACCTTCGTAAAGATCTACAATAACATCAATTTCAGTCTTGTCTTCTGACAGTACTAACGAGTCCCGAAGAATCACGAAATCCCGGTAACCGTTTTTACGGTAAAATTTTTCTAACAATCCTTTATCGGTTTCGAACTTATCTTTTTTAAAGTTTGCCGATGACCAGAATTTCCACCATCTCTTTTCACTTGTTTCATCAAGCTCGCTTTTTAAGTCATCATCATCAAAAGCTTCGTTACCGTTGAAAATAATTTGTCGTACGGAAACCTCATCGCCTTCGTTAAAATCAAAAATGATTAGAGTTCGGTCTTTAACTCTATCAACAGAATTTAGAGAAACAGCTTTATCCAGTTCATAGTTGGTTTGGTATTCGTTAGAAAGATCTTTCTCATTCCGCCATGTAACTATAATTTCATCTTCGGTAGTATCTGCCTGGAAGAAATTATAATAATTGATATCTATCTTAGCGTTGAGGTATCCTTCCTCATCATAGAGAGCTTTAATTTTGTTTTTTATCCTTGCTAATTCCTGGGGCTTTAATGTTTGTCCCCTCACAATCGAGATTTTTTTGTTGATATCGTCTTCGTCTACCTCATCATTGCCTCTAAGGATAATTCTTTCAAGACGCGGATATTCTTTCACTATTATTTGAAGGAAAATTCCGTTATCAACTTTTTTATCAATAATTAGTTGAACATCTTCAAAAATCCCTAGATTCCATAAACGTTTAATTGCATTGTTGGTTTGATCGCCGGGGATATCAATTTCGTCCCCCACTTTTAAACCGGTATTTGCAATAATAGTTTGAGCATCAGCAGTTTTGTTACCGGTAACATTGATGCCTAATATCCGGTAATTAACTTTTTGAATTTGCGGATAGACTGCAAATGCTGAAATTAATAATATGAAGAGACTAAACTTTTGCCAGCTTTTTGGAGTGAGTATTTGCATTATTATTGTTATTCAAGTTATCCGATAATTGTTCGCTTACTAAACCGAACCTTCTTTCTCTTTTTTGAAAATCTTTAACTGCTTCAATTAAATGTTTACATCTGAAATCTGGCCATAGCACATCGGAAACAAAAATTTCCGAGTATGCTATCTGCCATAATAAAAAGTTGCTGATTCTAAATTCACCGCCGCTTCTAATTAATAAATCCGGGTCGGGCAAATGAGCAGTAGTAAGATTTTTAGAAACGGTTGCTTCTGAAATATCCCCGGGTTTGATTTTACCATTAATTGCTTGCTCGGTTATATTCTTAATGGCTTCAACAAGTTCCCATCTGCCGCTGTAGCTCAGAGCAAGATTCAATCTCATTTTTGTGTTGTGCTCTGTTTTCTCTAACGCAGCTTTTAATTCGTGCTGTACTATTTCAGGTAATGTATTTGTATTGCCAATGGTGGTTAGTCTAATGTTGTTTGTATTAAGTTCATCGGTTTCATTTTGCAAACTCTTTACAATCAATCTCATCAAAGTGGATACTTCATCTTTCGGACGTTTCCAATTTTCAGTAGAGAATGTATAGAGTGTTAAAATTTCTACACCAAGCCCTACACACGCTTCAACAGCCGCTCTTACAGATTCTACACCTCTTTGGTGACCGGCAACCCTGGGCAAGTTTCTTTTTTTTGCCCACCTACCGTTACCGTCCATTATTATTGCTATATGGCGGGGGATATTACCTTTTGATTTGACTTCTTCTATTAGCTTTCTTTCTGTTTCTGTTAACTTAACTGACAATTTTCTTATTCACCCTCAATTTTCGGCTCGAAAAAATAGTTTGATGAGTGCTAAATGTCAAGGTTACAATAATTTATGAAGATAAAACCAACTGTAGGGATTTATTTCATGCTTTTATTGCCATCAGGTAAGGGGATAATTTTTATATGTTCTTTTGTTTCTTCTTTTAGAGTAGCGGTTATCATGTGAGCTTTAATTAGAAGGTGATTAGGGACTCCCAAAAATATTGTTATTCTGTTTTCCTGGTATTTAGTTCTTGCACTTGCTAAGTATTCTAATTTGGTTATCAAATTCGGGTCGTTCAATTCATCTTCGGTTAATACAATACCGAATGCAATTTTCTTTTTATACTTTGCAATTGCATCAACTTCATAATTACCAACCGGAGAAGGAGAGGGGAGGTATTTGCCGTACTTACGGCTTAATGTTAAGTACCCGCTGTTCCATAACTGGTCGATAAGCGAATCAACACGTTCTCTTTTTAACTTTTGATTATTCATATCTATTAATTAAATAATGGCATGATCGGGATAATTGGAGAAAATTTCTCATAACCTAAAATTTTGATATTCGAAATTTTTTCGTATGCGAATCCTTTTACTTCGTTCATGCCGTTTGTTTTACCAAAAATAATTTTCCTACCATTTTTATCCCTACCTATGTAATAAGGTTCCAGGATAACTTCGTTAAATCCATACAAAAATTTTACTCTATTTCTATTAAAAATAGCCGATGAGAATATGATGGTTTTCATGATTACTCCTTGTTAATTGTAGCTTCTAAATACTCCGATTACTTTACCTATTATCGAAAAGTTTTCAAGATTGTCAACTTCAATAGCTTCGTAGTTTTCGTTTTCGGGGACAAGAAAAACTCTCCCGTCATCGATTAAATATCTTTTCATAGTAGCATCGTCACCAATTAGGGCAACAACAATTTCGCCGTTAACGGCTTCTTTTTGCGGCTGAATGATTACAAGGTCGCCTTCCAAAATCCCGGCATTGATCATACTATCGCCTCGTACTTTTAACCCGAAACACTCGGTATGATTTCTTAAGAGATTTT
>DYJK01000089.1 GCA_020723165.1 Melioribacter roseus
GGTAATAAGAGAATTGAGTTGTACGGATGAACTTGTTCCTTTGAATTGAGGATTACATACCAACGCTAACTTTGTGCTTTGTGGGTACGAAGCTATACCATTCAGCAACAATAAAATTATCAACAACTTTTTCATGGTCTGTTCTTTTAACTAAACAAAATTAATAAAAAGGAAAGTTAGTTGTGTGCTGGTGTAAATTCTGCGGTCATGTCTATTTAGCGAATCCAGTCCCTGACTCCGAATCGTAAAAGGAAACAATAAAAGTAGAAGAGCAGTAGAGGAATTAAATTTGTTGCAAATCTGTAGTCGGGTTCAATATCTATAAATTGAAATACTGCAAGCGGTAAAGCTACCATTAATATAAAGAAAATGATCCAGCCGAATTTCCGTTCCTGAAATAATACCTTCAACATGAAAGGAGTGAATATAACAGCTGCCAACACAATTAATACTAAAGTGATTTGCCAAAACCAGCTAAGAATAAAAAGCAGTACTGTAGATAACTCATAATCTAAGTACTGCTGTAATCTAACAAGGTTATAATCTTTTTGTATGTTGATTTCCATTGTTGTGTTGTATTTCAATTTCTATAGACATGCTCAGAGTAAAAGACAATCAGTTATGAGAATTAATTTGTAAACCGTTCCGCAAAAATAATATCGGGCAAGTGAAACGGTTCTATTTTGTTTTTTTGATTCATTAACTCACTGCCAAGCCATTGTGTGAAAATTAAAACTGTAGGGCGATTCGCTGAATCGCCCATTCAAATTTCATTGGGTCCACAATTGTGCTTGCCTAAAAT
The DNA here is from genome assembly GCA_020723165.1 of Melioribacter roseus. Classification (GTDB taxonomy): domain Bacteria; phylum Bacteroidota; class Ignavibacteria; order Ignavibacteriales; family Melioribacteraceae; genus DYJK01. The sequence continues at coordinate 803 of DYJK01000089.1, forward strand.
GGTCGAAACAGCGTTTCGGCCTACAATTCCCACACGGTCCTTTAAGTCGGGGGTGAATAAAAGCAATCTTTTTTTTATAAACTGTTTTAACAGTTTCCGAGCTTTGATTTTTTAATTTACACAACGAGTTAAGGACATTAATAAATAACAATGATTCATTTTTCTATCCATTATTTTTTAATAACATCAATTAATAAACCAGGGTTTGGATAGCATGGGGCAGAATTTCAACCTCTACCATTTGAGAACCTACGAACAGTTTGTAATTAATTTTTATATCACTCTGGTTCATTACCACGGTAACCATTGCGCCGTTTTCATTATGAAAAGTTGTACTGATTAATTGACTTCTGCTTGCGACTGTGCTAACTCTTTTTGCGCCGGGTCGGATAAACTTTGAAAAATGCCCGATGTAGAAGTATGAGGGTGTATAGATAAGCTCGCCAGTTCTTATATCTGCATGTACCGGCGCAAAGCAGAAATTCTGAACGTGATTTGGTCCGCCCGTTTCATCTAATAAAATATTCCAATCCGTCCAGCCGACAGTACCATTATTGAAATCATTTATCATCGAGCGCCCGTACCGTTCTGCATTAGGCCAGAAAAAATATTTATCGGGATTAAATGAGTCGGCACAGCCTTCCGTGAATAACAAATTTTTTGACGGGAATGATTGGTAGATCTCGCCAACATTTTCAAACATCGGCTGACCGCCGGTCCACGATTCATACCAGTGGAATCCGAGTCCCCATGCATATTTTACTGCGTCGGGATCGTTAAATATTGTGTTGGCTCTGTGGTTCATTAAATCGCGGTTATGATCCCACACAATTATTTTTTTATCACTCAAACCTTCTTTTTCAAAAGTTGGTCCTAAATAATTTTTAAGGAAGTCTCTTTCTTCTTCGGCAGTAAAGATGCACGATTCCCATTTCTGGATTGCCATCGGTTCATTTTGAATAGTGATACCCCAAACTGGTATTCCTTCTTTTTCATATTCTTTAATAAATTTTACAAAATAGTTTGCCCATGATTGATGATACTCCGGCAATAATTTTCCTCCGCGAAGCATGTTGTTGTTATCTTTCATAAATGCTGGGGGAGACCACGGACTTGCAAACAATGTTAATTTACCGCCAGCAGTTTTAATCGCTTCTTTAATTAAAGGAATACGGAATTGTTTATCATGTTCAACGCTAAAAGATTTTAATCCCTTATCACCTTCAGTAACGTAGGTATAACTTTCGCTTGAAAAATCGCAACTATGAATATTAGTACGTGCTAATGTATAACCGATTCCATTTTCTTTATCAAAATATGCGGTTAAGAATTCTTTTTGCTTTTCTTTAGAAAGTTTTGCAAATACTTCGGCAGATGCGTCGGTTATTGCGCCTCCGATTCCAAGAAATGTTTGGAATGTTTTCTGCGGATTGACAAACACACAGACTTCTGTTTCGAGGGGCTGTATCGCCGGCTTGAATTCTAAATTACCGGTTTGTGCTAAACGGAAATTGGTGCTGTCCGCAGTTGTGTAAACAATAACATTTTTATGAACCGGGGAAAGATCTTTTTGTATTGTAATAATTTCTTTTGTGGATGAGCAAGCAGTAATCGTCCCTAAAATTAAAAGTGAGATAATAATTTTTTTCATAAAGTTCCTTGTTATGAATAAGTAATTCATCAAGTAATTGATCAAACAAAAATTACTTTAGCAAAAGTAACTTTTTTGTAATAGAAAATTGCCCTGACCTCAATTGATAAAAATAAATACCACTTGGTAGAGACTCGCCGCGGCGAGTCTCTACGTTAAACTGTACGGAATATTTCCCGGGCTGTTGGTATTCATTCACTAGCGTTGCGACTTCACGTCCAAGGATGTCATATACTTTTAGTGTAACTAACCTCTCCCTCTGTCCCTCTCCTTGGTAAGGAGTGGGATTAAAGGGTGAGGTCGGAATGACATAAGAAATAGTAGTTGTTGGATTAAACGGATTAGGATAGTTCTGCTTCAACTCAAATTCGGTTGGAAGAGATTCGGAATCGATTGCTGGTTCTTCAACATCTGTAACAACATCACTCGCTTGTATTGGAGCTGCCCAGCCGCCGTGGGTAAATATTTTTTGCGCTGTAATTCTTTTACTGAATGTTCCGTACTTAATTGTGAACCCGGCCCCGAATGCTGCGACCTTTGTATCATCAGGTATATCAAAGTTATTGTAAAAACTAAATTTGTTATTGACTAATTGAATAACCCGGTATTTAGCGGTACCAGTGTCAAATCCGATATGTGGATGGGCAACATAGTCGATTCTATTACCGTCAATTGTGAAGATTGGATTATTTGTAATATCCATCAATAAATAATTCTGTCCGCCCGGGTTCAAATTAGCCGGCAGAATCTGTAGGGTAATTGTAGGAGGCTGAATCGTTTCTTTTGAATTCAGAACCGATATCATTTCAGATTTTAAAGTATCTCCGGTTGAATCAAAAAAATAAAAATACAGCCGCAAATCTTTGATTGTTTCTTGAATATCAAGATTTAATTCACCGCTAAAATAATTACCCGATATATTTTGACCGAGCAAGAGTGAATCATTCATATAAACTGAAAATGATGCAACGTCATCCGTAGTAAAAATTTCGATAGGGAGTAGACTGCTGATTATCTGCTCATTTTTCGGCTCGGTGATTATTGCTTTGTTGTACGTTTTGTATGCAGACCAGACCGGCCGTTCTGTTCCATACTTATCATTATAATTTGTGAACTCAATTAATCCAAACCATTCTTCAGGACTGTTATCATGTACAAATTCGTTGCCGCCTTTCCACCATCCATCGTGATATTGAAACACAACACCGCCTTGAGCGCCGGCATCAATTAAATTTCTGTACATCAAAAGATCACCTTCCATCTGCTGCTGCACAGTATTGCTGCCGTATTGGTATTTATCGCTTGGTGTACCGGGTGAGACGGATAAACCGTATTCAGTTATTATAAATGGTTTTTGAGATGCACGGTTTTCTTTTAGAAATTTTAAGTATCCCGAATAACCGTGCGAATTTGAAATTGTAACCGGGTTATATATGTAAGCGTTGTAGCCGGAGAAATCAAAAATATCCATATTGATGTAATCGCCGATCATCGTGTTTGAAAACGATACCGGAACGCCGGGGTCTTTTTGATGAATCAAATCAATAATTGTGTCCCATAAGTTGAGCAAATTCTGAGATCCGGCATCATATATATGAGCAACTTGCGGTTCATTCATAATTAAGTAGCCGATTATACAATTGTAATTTTTAGAATAGCCGAGAACTTCATTTACATGATTGATTGCCGAGTTTACAAAAGAAGTGCTTCCAAAATCACCTTGCGGATCGATCCAGATGCCGAATAAAATTTTCAACCCTGATTCTTCTACTAATGCAAGCTCTTCTTCCTTCAGTGCACCCCAAGTGCGTATTGTATTGAAGCCGGCTTCTTTTATTCTTTGCAAATCATACCGGATTAAATCTGCATCAAAACTGTAGAGCCATGGTGCTTGTCCCGGACGTGTATGGGTTTCGTAACCGATTCCTTTTACAAAGAATTTTTTGCCGTCTAAGTAATACCATCCGTTCGATACAATAACTTGCTGTGCACTTATGATGCGCACAAACAAAACAAAAAATATTATGAATAGTTTTTTCATTGTATGATGTGAAATGTCTTTCAAAACTTAAGTAAGTTTTTGGAAAGAATTAATAGAAAATCTAAGATCTTCGAATGAATTTTAGAACGGCTTTCTAATTCTTCAAGATTTTATTAACATTTCGTTGAGATGAATAAGATAGAATCTTTATTCAAACCGTTACTGCTCGTTAATTAAATAGAGCCGGTTATCTTCAACTTTATAAAAGAGCGGAGCCACTTTTATTTTAGGATATCTTAGGCGAAGCCGCCTAGCTTCGGTAATTACAAAATCAATTTCGTTGCCGATTTCAAATATCGGTGCGAAGTGCATAAAATGATCCTCGGCAGCTTCTTTGTTCCATCCTCCTTTTTCCACAAGCCCATTTATAAATTGATCTTTGCGCGATATAAGATTTACCATTCCGCAGTTGTTGTGACCGATAAGTACTATGTGCTCGATATTTCCAACTGCTATGGCATACGAAACTTTAAATTCGCTATATCTTAAATTGGCGCCGCCGGCACGGATAATAAATGCAAAGTTATCCGGTATGTGGAGGTGTTTTCTGTTATCCATGCACATGCCGATTAATAGTTGTGCTTGTTTATACACTGTGTATTCTTTATCCAGGTTGTGATACTCTAACAACAAACCGATTGGTGTATCGCGATACTCAGGGGAAATATCGTGTGGTGTTGAAACGCTGATTAATCTATTCATCTGATCCTTTCGAGAGTAGTATTATAGGTATGAAATTTAATTAATTCCAGGCATCATTGTAATTAGAAATCTGGCTTAATGATTCTCCAGTTATTTCTTTTGGTATCCGGAATTTATTTTCAATTTCTTTCATAAGCTCATTCTCATCAGGCAGTATTGTTTTTTTATAATTGTTGTTCTCGAATTCTATAATAGAAAAGTTGTGTATAACTTTTGAAGAATTTTTTCCAAATAGAACTAATAATATTGCATTCATAAATGTGGCGGTTATATCGAATGACGCTTTGATAACATGGTCGAATTCTGATATTGATCGTGAATATGGTTTGACAACATAACTATGTTTTAAAATATTATTTCTATAAAAATTCAATCGGGAAAAACCATTACAATCTTTTGGAAGGAGAATATATTTATCAATTCCAAAATTAATTTGATATTCAGTTGATAAATTCCGGGGAAGCGGTTCAAAAAATGGGGCAGCGTAACCTACATCAATAATAAACTCTTGATTTTCAATCGTTACGATGCTGACAATGTGAACATCCGGGTTTTTCATGTCTGCACCGCACAAAACAATGTTATATCCCAAATATTTTAGAAGCCGGTTGAAATAAAAATTATTTGAATAACAAGTTCCGCCGAAATTGTATTTTCTTATTCCCTCGACATAAAGTTCGAGTGTCGGTATATAAAGAAGGTTTAACTTTTTTTTATAGTAGATTTTTGAAATGTTCTCAAAAGGAATATGTGCAAGATGGCTGCTTATAAGTTCTTTCAGGGCATCAATACTCGGTTTTTTAACAGATACGTCCAATATCTGGAGATACTCTTTGAACAATGAACTTTCTGATTCTAATGAGTGCATATATTTAGCAATAAACTTTCAAATTCTAGGGCGATCTAACGATGCGGTTTTTTACCCGACTTTACTGGATAGAAATGACAAGCTGAAAAACCAAAGCCAAATGTTTTTAACAAATATGCTTGTTAGAACAATGTTAAATACAATGTTTAACTTTTCGCCTAACCAGTAAAACAGAATAATGTCACATTAAAAAAGTTGTGAGCGGAAAAGCTGGTTATACTGCTTTATTCTGGCACTAGTATTTTTTTATGAAACTCATTTAATGGAATATTAAACAAAGGACTAGGTTGGAAATCCACATCATATTGCCAACTTGAGTACCAAACAATTTTCCCATTAATATTTATTGTAACTTCTAATACTTTCATTTTAGAAAATGATTTACCGTATACAACAGTAATAAATGGAAGTATTAGTTTATCGTAATTTGTCAAAAAATCAAACGGCCTTCCTTCAAGAATTCCGTCATTAATTATAACAAAATTGTTAATAATAGTAACCTTATCATATCCAATTTTTTTAAATTGAATCGGGGATTGAAAATTCATTCGAACGCGCCCAATTAATCCCTCAAAATATGCATTAGCATCACCAATAGGATAAAATTCAACTTCACTAGGAGGTAAAGTTGCATTATCAACTAAACTGCATGTTAACCTACCTTCAATACTTATTGAGCTAATTAGATTAGAATTCAAACGTGCTTCTGTTTTTTTTATACTATTTGCAAGGTTGTTTAAATCTATTAAAATATTATTCAATGCTTCCTCAGATGATTTTTTGGGGTAAATCCTTTTACCCATCATAACGAACGGCTCAAATTTCTTTTCAATATTTGTAAGTCTGTTTTCTAACCTATCTCTTTGTTTGCGAGCTAGAGAATCCCTTGCCTCAGCTTCAATTCTCAAATTAATCTGATTATTAAGAATTTGTTTAAACTCATTTTCACTGATTTTTATAAAAACAATACTTAATAATGCAGTTAGTACCATTGAAAAAATTAAAAAACGCTTGATTATCTTATGTTTTTTTGTTCTCTTGTCTTTCCACCGATGTTGCAAACCCAAATTAATTAGGGCTATTATTAAAGTAATTATTGGAAAAGATATTTTTAATATTGATACGAGCATAACTCACTAATCTTAATGGTAAAACTATTAATTATACTACACCGTAATATTGACTTTGGAACACAGTTCCATTTTTTGTCTGGCTAGTGTGCACAGTGTAACATATTAGCTTGCACGTGTTTTATTGTCAAAATAATATTTACACGATTGAAACAATAACTCGTCATCAGGTTTGAAGCCGAGAAGGGAAATATCTTTATTGTTCGATAGTTTGAACACCGTGTATGTTACCGATCCAGCTTTTGTCTTATCATCTGTTTCTTGAGTAATATCATTTATATCCGTCATAAATATTTTATTTGACTTGAAAATGCTTTTAATAATTATGTGTGAATAGTTTAGATAAATGAAAATGGGCTGCTTGCCGACTATATAAAAAATAATGAGTGACATCAAAAGGGAAATAGCAGCGCCGAGTATATTCCCTTGGTATATAAACAATCCCACAGTACCCAATATCAAAATTATCATAAAGAAAAAGCTTGCAAAAAATCCGTTTGACTTACGGAAATAATCTTGCGGTTTTACTTTAAGCTGGTTGGCAAGTTTACTTTTTATCTGGGCTTTCAATTCCTTGATGCCAACGATAGTTTTATCGATAGTTAACAATTTGTTATTCGAATAATCTTTTAACACAAATTTTGATGAGTCGTTAAATTCAGCGATCGAGTAGATATCTTTAAATTGTATCTCCTTTTCAGAAATCAACGGATACTTCCGGATTATCGAGTAATCGGTAAGGGTTATTGTCTCAAGCGTTTTATAAAACGCGACGAAAGAAAATAATCCAAAACCAACGAAGAACGCATTTGCTAAAATGGTTGATTCGGAATTATTTCTTAAAAGTATCATTAAACCTATAAAGAAAGTGGTGCTAACGGCAAAAGTAATTTTTTCTGATAGAGGATGCTTGAATTCATTCATATCTATTTCAACCCAATTTGTGTACTGCTTATTGTAGATTACTAAAGATTCCTTTCTCAAAAATTTTCGCGATAAAGAATTTTTCTATGTGCTGCTTGTTTGTGAATTAAAGATGTTATTTTCATCAAGGCATAATGCTTGTTCCATATTTTTGACAAGCTTATTTGTAAATCGGGCAGCCAGTGAACCGTCAATTACATCATGATCAAATAAAATTGTTAGATGCAATATTTCTCTTATTTCTATTTTATTGTTATAGATCCACGGCTTCTTATTTACCGATCCTATTCCAAAACATAAATTATGAATGCTCTTTGGTAAAATCCAACCTTGAGTATTCCCGGTCATTTTAATGCCGGTTACTATCACGGTTCCCATGTTCTTTTTGCGTCTGAAAGGATTCATCAGCAGAATTTTCCAGATAAGCATTCGCAGCCACTGGGGCAGATTGAAAAAAATCATATTTAGATTATTGCTTTTTCTTTTCTCCAATACAAAATCTTTTTCCGAACTTACACTTTGACTTTTCGCTTCGTGAATTTCATTATAGATTTCTTCAATAGTTTTTTTGTTTACGTTTCTAATTACTGTTGCAAGCGGAACTCTATTTCCATCAACTATTTTTTCTATTGGAATTGAAATATCTACATCGTTAAAAACAATTTGAGTTCTCTTTTTTGAATTGATTGCATGTACGTTTTTGTTATCGGCTATCGTTACGGCGATAACTTTCAGCATCCATGAAGTAAAACTTATTTTGGCACCGGTCTTCAGATATTTTGAAATTTTTTCTCGAGCTGATGATATGTCAATTTCCAGGAAACCGGCGATGTGATGTTTCTTAGCTCCAATTTTCCCAACATCAAAAGTTGCTATTCTTGATTTTGGATATTGATAGAGTTCGTAATCCGGCACTTTGTCTCCAATAGGAATTTGTTAGAGCTTTTCATTTGAGAAATTTAAGCAATGCTCGTCAAGTCTATACGGATTATGGGTGAGGTTGTGGGATGACTTCAAATAGATTAGCATGACTTTCATACAATCGATTAATCCATGGTTAAAAAATAAACATTGATATCTTAAACTGTATTGTTTATCTGCCTTTGGAAGAGTAATTCTTCCTTATCCATTTTATTAATTCTTACTTTTAAAAATTTCTTCTTTCTTAAGTAACTGATGCCCTTCAAATACAGTAAGAATGTTAAAGGAGTTTTTCTTAATTAAGTACACAATTCTATAATTTCTAAATAATAATTCTCTGATATTCTCAAGTGATAATTCAGGAACTATTCTGCCTTTTTCCGGATTTGCGGTAATAGTTTCAGCCGCAGAAATTAATTTATCGACAAACTCTATTGCAACAATTGGATTATCCCTTGAGATATACTCTTCAATTTCTTGTAATCTAATCAATGCTTCTTTTGTCCAGAGCAGCTTCATCTTTCTTTACCGGTACGTGTTTTGTGCAATTCACTTTTAAGTTGCTTGGTTGATAACACTTCTCCTTTTTCAGAATTAGATAATCCGCGTGAAATTGAATCTATGAAAAGTTTAGTTTGTCTCAATTCATCAAATTCGGAAGGGGACATTAATACACCGGCCGGTTTACCGTTTTGTGTAATTATCAAAGAATTACGTTTATTTTGAATTTCTTTAAGATATTTTGCCAAACTGGATTTGAATTGCCCGACCGGAATAATGTCATTCGAAACAGAGATATTTTTCATAAAGGTACCCTTATCTTGTCTTTATTTCGGGCTAAATATAAGTCTATATTAAGACAATATCAAAGCTATATACCGAACGATGAAGCCGTAACAGAATACAGAATTGTTACATTAACCTCTTGCGATCAACATTGTTTATTTGTGAACACGGATAAATATTTGAGCTAAGTGTAGTAAAGTAAATTATGTTTTATTAAAATTTTCCCAAAGTTACAACAACATTCCCTTTTTTGTGTCCCATTTCAACGTAACGATGAGCTTCTACAACTTCTTCCAATAGGAAAATTCTATCTATCACCGGTTTTATTTTCCCGTTCTCAATAAGTTCGCAAAGTAAAGTCAAATATTCTGTCTTTTCGCTGGTGGGATGTTTGATAGTTAGATAGATTCCATTTTCCCTCAGCACATTTTTACAACCTGACTTTGTTATCTTACCCACGGCGTCAAAAATTACATCATAGGAGTTGCGGCTTTTAGTAAAATCTTCTTTGGTGTAATCAATTACTTTATCAGCGCCAATCGATTTTACTAAATCCAAATTATTTGTGCTGCACACACCGGTAACTTCGGCTCCAAAATACTTAGCAAGCTGAACAGCATATGTGCCAACCGAACCGGAAGCACCGTAAACAAGAACTTTTTGATCTTTGCTGATATTTCCTTTTTTCAGAAGATGGAGAGCAGTCATACCGCCAACCGGAAGGGCAGCGGCATCAACAAAAGAAATAGCTGCCGGCTTTTTTATTACCACTCCCGATTTTCGTTTTTCCGGTACGCAAACATATTCGGCATTACCGCCAAATTTTAGACCGGTAGTCGTTCCAAAAACTTGGTCGCCTTTTTTAAAGCCGGTTACTTGATTGCCAGTATCTTCTACTACACCGGCAAATTCAACACCGGTTATTTCCATTGCTTTAAAACCAAAAAGCATTCCAAGAGGAACGATAATAAAGCGAGATATCTTTCGTAAAAAAACATCTCCTCTTGTTACAGAGGAAGCAGATACTTTTACAAGAATTTCGTTGGGCTTAGGGATTGGTTTTTCTACTTCACTGAGTTTAAGAACTTCCGGCTTGCCTGATTTTGTACATATAATCGCTTTCATAAAATCTTATTAATTGCCCCGATTAATTTATTTCAAAAATTTATATACAATTTCCAGTACATTACAAGTAAGTAATATCAATAACCGTAAACTTCTTGTAAGGCATTTACATAGCAGTGTTTTATCTTTGTTCAAAGATGCTAAAAAGAAAATTAATTATCTGAAACTAATTGAATCCAATTGCCATCTATATCAGAAACCATCAACCACATCTGGTTTTCTTTACCGGGGATGTTACTCTTCTGTAGATTAAATAAATATTTCACTCCCATCTTTTTAAGATGACTATCTGCGGCATCTATGTTATCCACCTTGAAAGTAAGTTTTGCAAATCCCTGGATCTCGCTCTCTTTGGGATAATTCTTAATCAACTCGGAACGCGAGATAGATTTTTTATTTTCTACTAGTTCCAGTCCAAATCCGTTTAATTCGAGGAATGATATTTTTAAGCCGTAGTCAGGAAATTCTTTTTTATCCTTAACTACAAAACCCAAATTATTTTTGTACCAGGCCTCGGATGAATCGATGTTTGATACCTGGATAGCAATAAGTGAAGGACTTAATGTGAACGGGATATTATCCTGGCAAAAAATATTTACTGATAATAAAAATAAAAGAGTGATCGTCAATTGTATATTTCTCATTGGCTATTCCTATATTTTGCTGAAAATGGAGTAAGAGTAACTTGTCGCTCATTCTTCCTAACTGATTGAAGATGTTAGGCTTTGTCTTGGTTGACAAATACTATTGTATCTTTGCCAATAATCTTTTCCATAATATCTTTAAATCTCTTAGTAAGAGCTGAAGCATCGCTACCAAAGTGCATAGATTTAAACATATTACTCACCCACCCACCATCTCGTTTCAATTTATTAGCTGACCTTAACCCAACATCTTCAGCTTCGTTTTCTTTTAGAAAAAGATATTCTTTTATTTCAAATAATAATTCATAACACTCATAAATATCCCAAAGTCTTTTAATTTCTTCTCGTTTATAAACCGATGGTACTGTATTTATATTATTATCCCAAACGATACGACTTAAACGGGGAAAGGGAATATCATTTATCGAGTATCCTAGTTTCACGAAGTTAAATTCGTTTTTGTCATTATACCAGTATTTTTCTTTTTTGGAGATATCAAACCAATAACCTTTTAAAAGTTCGTTATTCTTATTGAGTTCTAAATCAATAAGTTGTCTTATAGATTTTTTCTTTTCTCTGTTTTCTTTGAAATATTTAAATATCTCCGCACTTTGTCCCAAAACAAAACCCAAAACAACTGAGGTTAAAGTTAAAATAAACTCACCAATTGTTTTATTGTCCATAACAAAAACCTATTAGCTTATTATATTAAAGATAAACTCACCTAAAAAAGAGTTGGCAAGTAAAATACCTATGAGTTCTCTCAATTTATTTTTTAGAACAACATTAACTACTAACTTTGTCTTGTACACTCAACCAAATGACTTCCCAAATACTACTTTGAAAAGATGCGGTGAGATGGAAAAGCTGTCTAGGTGTTTTCATTTACAGAAATTCCTTTTGATAATGTTGTTAAACTTATTGGTGATTTTATATTAAAATAAATCGGACCGGCAACCTCCCCAAACGCATTGCCACAAATAAATATTATTAGTGGTAACCAGTATTCTGTGTATAGATTATTTACAAAATTATATAATGAATTAAAAAATGATTTTTCAAAGAATAAATATTCAACTGTAATAGATATACCAAATGCACCCGAAAGAGCCCAATAACCAAATTCAAAAATGCCAACTAATATAGCCCACATCATTTCTTTTGATTTAAAATTGCTAATTAAATTTCCAACTGTAAAACCTTGGATGATTGCTAAAAAAGGTGATAACAATAATATACCCAGGAGAAAAAACATAATTACTGCCGGGATAATAATTATTAAAATAAAAGTAACGGATGTAATCAGATATTTATTTGAAATCCATGATTTGAGTAAGTTCTTAAAAGGCGGATACTGAAACTTTTGTATTTGTCTTTTAACAAATATTTCGTGGAGTCTTCCAGAAAATTTATTTTTATATCTCATCAAGATTATTCCAACAAAAAGAGAAATCCAAATAATTGAATAGATAGCAAAAAATATTATATAAACACTCGTAGTTTCCATTTTACAATAAATTATTCCGAATGCCTAGACGTTCCTACTTTTTATTCAGGTTTTGCCCAGAATAAATTAGGGTTGTTAGTTTTGTAATATGTAAATTTCGCTCCGGTTATTTGATCCGTTTTTTCATTTTTCTGTGGTGTTTGTTCTATCCCGTCCAATGGTAAAAGCTCAACATAAGTTACTTCTTTAACTTTATCCCAAGTTTCGGTATCATATTCACTAACCAATGGGGATTGCAGTCTATAAAGATTTTTTGCCATATAATATTCTAAATAAAATTCTTTGGATTCTAATTCTTCTCTGTTCCTATTGGAATCAGCATTCAAAACTAATGGTTGTCCTTTTATTAGCCGTTCCCTTACTTCTTGTATCCCCAACAAATTGCCTTTATCGTCCATAACATAAGCGTCAAATGTTGGGTCAATCCAGATCCACTTATTCAAGTCTTTGCTATAAACCGTATTAATAACGTGGCAATCATCAAATTTGGTTTCTTTTGGCATACACGTAACGAAACGCGACTTTATACCGATAGACAAATAACACTCATTTAGGATTGTTGCCAGCATTCTACAATTTACTCCACGGTTTTCAGCTTTACAAATTTTGATTAGGTCTATGGCATTTTTTAACGTTGGGTTTGTACTATTACCATCGTGCTTAATTAGATTATGAACCCAATGCATAAGGTTAAAAATTTGAGAAAGTTCTTTTCCCTTACCAGCAATAGAATCTAATTTCAAGTCATTTCTGACTCTTACAAGATTTAAATTATCTTGTGATTGGTAAGTAAATTTTGGGATATAACGATCATCAGAATAGTTGTATTCTTCAGCCTTTTTTAAAATATCTAGCTTTGAAGGTTCATAAATAATTCTAGTCCTCGCAGAATCCTTTTCGTTAAGTAATATCACAAAATCGTAATGTTCATTAGGATTAATGTTAAACGATATTGAGTCTATATCGGTATAAAAAGTTACCTTTTTTGCGGAAGTTGATAATACATCCGGGTTTGCTTCAGGGACTATAATCCAACCGTTTTTAATTAGATTATTATCTTCCTTTATATCAACTTGTTTAGAATTAGCTTTGATGATTGGCAGTTTTTCTTGTGCAAATATAGTTTGGGTAAATAATACTATTGTAATCAGTGTAAAAAACTTTGCTTCCATTTTCCCCTCGTTTTTTTATTAATTGTTTTTGGTCGTTACGAGCTAAACTGTATAATAACGTGTTTTTTAAACTGCCGTCCAATATAACTATGCAGCTTTGAACTTGCCCGCCGTTTGTTGGCGGGAAACTTTGTCGATAAACATTTATAAATTTATTTTGTTTACTACACTAAAAGATTAACTTGTTTTTATAACACAACACTAGAACAGAACAAGTGCCGAACAGTTTAAAGCTTGTCCCGTTACTTTTTATCGGAGTAGTCCACTTGGGAAACGGGTTAAACATACGTTATTTATTAAGTTCATATTTTTTTGACCAACGATTGCCAAATTGTACGATTTTATACAACCCTATATCTTTTTTAAGAGAAACGTTAACAGTTGATATTAAAGAACCGGGATTATTATAAGATTTTACAATAACACCATCTTGTTCTTGACGAGGGTCCAAATATCTATTAAAAGAAACCCCGTCCAAAACAGATGAATTAAATGAAACAACATTAGAATTATTTACAGTAATTGTAAAAGATGTTGATGATGTATCCAGCATTTCTGAGTATATAGGGCTGTATATTTTTCGTGTGTATATTATTGTCTCAACAACTTCATAAACTTTACTATCATCAACTTGTTTTGGAGGATTTATAGTCCATACAGCTTCTCCATTATCACTAACAGAAGATATTCCATTTGATGAACTGGATGAATATTTGAATTTTATAAGAGAGTTCCCCTCGATCGGGAAATAGTCTTCCTTTTTACCATAAAGGTAAATGGCAATTGTTGTATCTTTTGAAATATTGATTGTTCTTGAGAACGGGTCATAATTTGGTAAAGTAACACTGATTGTATGACTACCCTCACTAATTTTATTGAAAAGAAATCTTCCATCTGACCCACTGATTGTTGAATCATTATCGATATATACTGGTGCATCTTTCTTTAGTCCAGGGCTATAATCACTGCTAACTACATCAAATACAGTTCCCGAAACTGAATAGTAATTTATATTGTCAGATGGAGATGTAGTTTCACTATCGCAAGTAACTATTGTTATTAAGAATGATAGAGTAAATAAAATATGTATTAATATTTTCATAATTCTAGTTATATCTATAACGTTGCAACTAAGTCTCAACCCAGAACTTGCCCCGAGCTTGTCGAGGGACAGCAATGCAGCTTTGAAAAACATTACCGATAATTATTAAAAATTATTTTTATAAGAACTACTTTGAACAAGACTGCCGAAACGTAACGACCAACATTAAAACTTGTAAAAAGCCGAATGCGAAAGAAGCAGTCAGCTTGAACCGCTTGATATTTCCAATAAGTAAAAAAACAGTTAATGTTTCTCCAGCAATAATAA
>DYJK01000090.1 GCA_020723165.1 Melioribacter roseus
TAGGGTGTGCTGTTAGGTTAACGAAATTTGTAGGTCGATTCGCTGAATCGACCAAGAGTAAAGAACATAAATATTGTTGTGTGTTATGCTTCTCTATTTGAAGTGAAATAAAAATTTGATGAGAAAAAATCATTGGTCGAAACAGCGCCCGTCAAACTCATGCCGGGCAAGTTTCGACCTACATTGAAATGTAATTTTGTTTTTAGTTGCCGGAGATGATATAAAAAAGAATTGATCTATAAAATTATTTTCAACAATTTAACACTGCATATAAACCTGATGAGTGATTATTAGTTTAATGGAGCTGCTCATTTTTATTCGGAAGCTTATCGAAAGAACCTACTATGGATTTAATAGAATCGTATTATAGAGATTATTAAATAGAAGAATAGAAAAGAATTAAACGGGGCGTGTATGAAGAAAATAATTTTAATTTTTTTAGTGCTGTGTTGCGTGCAAAATGTTTTTGCACAGCAACAAGATAGTTTTAAAGTGCGTATAAGTGTACCTGGTACAATCAAGAGGGTATCTGAAAAAGGAGAATTTGTTAGTGTAATTAGTAAAGATAGAGAGAAGAAAATTATAACAGCATTTCTTTATGATAGCACTGGAAAAGAAATCATTTCGATAGGAGAACATGAAAAAGATTTGATGTTTGCTGAGTATGTAAAACAGTTTAACTATTATATAGTGATTTTAAGGGGTTTCGAATCCTACGAAGGGTACCCTGAGACACCAGATATTATAAAAGCAATTGATGTAACTACCGGAAATGTTGTCTGGGAAAATAATGCAAATGCCGAGCATTATGAAATTTCACCAGACGGAAGGTTTTTAGTAACTAAATCTCCAACTGAAGATGATCGAAAAAGTTCTTTTGTCATAATAAACTTATTAAATGGGTCAAAAATTACCCCGAAAGAGAATATCCAAAACTACAGAGCAATTTGGTTTGATTCTAATAAAGTATTAATAGTATGTAATGAAGAAAAAAAAATCCAACCAGAAAATCATATTAGAGAATATGAAAATTGGAGAGAAGAGTTACGTAAGAAAGAGAAAGAAGCTCTTAATGATTATAACAATAAAAAAATTGATAAGATGACATTTGAAAATCTTGAAAAAGAACATAGTAATGAATTTTTTAAGAAAACTAATGAATATCTTGATATAATAAGTGATGAAACAAAGTATATAACTACGAGTAGAATTCTCATTTACAACGTTATAACTCTGACAGTAGAAAAAGAAAAATTGTTAAGTGAGAATAGTAATAACTTAGTTATTAGTTTCAATGCGAATCCATTTAATATTATAAACGTAGATGAAGAACAAAACATCTATATATATTGTCGCCTTGCTTCAAAACCACTTGATGAAAACATTTACTTTTTTGTAAAATATAACAAAGAACTTTCATTACTATGGAAAACTGAATTACTACCTTTAACATCATTATATCGATACTTACTGGGTCAGAAACCTTTTTACGGGTTGTTATTTAATAATAGTGAAGTATTTGTAGAGCCAGGAAATGGGAATATCGTTTCGTATGAAGAATTAAAAGAAAAGTTTAGTGACATACCTTCGATCGCCACTTTAGAAAACTCGGGGACAGATTTTTATAACCACCATTCTAAAGCAACCGTTGATTACACAAACAACTATATCATTTTTAAATAGGAGAGGTAAAAAATGAAAATTAAACTAATGGCCTTGACTATTCTATTAATGTGTTGTAACCTGATAATTGTTGAAATAGCTTTTTGACCTACATGCAAGAGATTATCACTTCGTTAAATATTTGAAGTTGCGCAAAAAAGGGATTGACTAAAAAAAGTATTTTTAACAATTTAAAACCGGAAATAAAACGGATGAGGAATTTTTCATTCGATTTATTTAAGCGTGTTGTTCGTTTTGGTATGGCTTTCCTTCCAAAAGAACCCGCGTAATTACATAATAAAATTTAATTTTATACGCACCACATAATAGAATAAAGAGGGCTTGCTTGTATTCTATTTTTTTGAATCATCCATTAGTTTATTAAACAACAACATTAAACGGGGCGTGTATGAAAAAATTAATTTTATTTTTTTTAGTGTTGTGCTACGCGCAAAATGTTTTTGCACAAAACAGTGTTAAGGTACGCATAAGTGTACCAAACACAATAGCAAATGTTTCTGAAAAAGGTGATTATATAAGTGTTTGTAGCTTAGATAGAAAAGAAAATGCTATGATAGCATTTCTTTATGATAAATCTGGTAAAGAAGTGCTAAAAATCTCGCATCCAAGAAATGATCTTATACTTTTCGCTGAATATGCTATGCTTCATAATTTTTACTTGGTAGTTTTTATGGGCAGAGAAGGTGAATACGGACATGAGCAAGAAGATGATTTAATAAGAGCAATTAACATTAATGATGGGAGTACAATTTGGGAAGCTAAATCTAATGCAGCCCACTATGAAGTCTCCCCTGATGAGAAATATCTAATAACTAAAATGCCGCCGGAATTCGAACGGAGTGGACCATTTGAAATAATAAACCTTGCAGATGGTTGCAAGGTAAGTATAAATTTGAAGTTGAATAGTTATCGGGCCACATTTTATGGAAATGATAAAGTTCTTCTAGGATATAACAAAATAGTAAAGTTACCTTTGGATGAAAATATTAATCAAGAAAGGTTAAGATGGAGAAGAACTTTAACTGACAAGGAACAGAAACTAGAAGATGAATATGAAAAAGGAACAATATCCAAGATTGACTATGAAAAAGGGAAAGATGCAATTAGTGCTGAATTCTTTAAGAGAAATAAAGAGTACTCAGACTTATTAGCACCCAAATATGAAAATGCTGGAATAAATATAATAATCTACAATTTTATTGAGGATCGGATCGAAAATGAAAAATTAATAACCGGTCCAAACGGAGAAAAATATATTTTGGATTATTATGATGGACAAGTCGGATCGATTTCTTCGGATAGTTCTGGGAATATATATTGCCATTGTGTTGATTACCACTCAGCAGAGTATCCGCAAAACTTTTTCCTTCGATTGGATAACATGATGAATTTACAGTGGACGACAAAACAATTTGACAAAAGAGGAACAGCAAAATATATAATTAAAAATACGCCTTATTTTGTTATTAGTGATAAAGAGAAACCTTTTTTTATTGAGCCGTTATCCGGCAACTTTACTCCTTTTGAAGTCTTACATAACCAGTATAAGGATATACCTCCACTAACCGAAATTCTTAAAACGTCTTTTGTTACTTATAAAGTAACAGAGCAAAATAGAATTCAGTTTACGGGAAAAGAAGTTATACTTAAGTAAAGTTTATATAGGTGGAAAAACAAAAAACCCCCGCCAATTAACGGGTTTTTTTTTATTGCCCTCACCATAACCTTAATTTTGTCAGCTTAAAAAAAACCCTAAAGCTCACCGTCAGTTTTTTCCGAAGGAATGGCTTCGCCAAACTAACGGAATCCGAAAAACAATAATGTTTTGGCTTCAGCCGCATTAGCATTGAGTACCGGGACTAAAGTCACTGGTTCCTTTTCGGTTTTTATTCCGTCTGCTAAAAAGGGTATGTTATAATTCTATTGTCAATGATGAACTCTCTCCCGCCTCGAACGACGAAGTCGGGCGAGCTAATTCCTCTCCTTGACTTCGGCTTTGCTCAGTCTGACGGAGAGGGACTTTTAAAATGGAGCGATATCACCCCTTCTCTATCCCGATAGATAACATCGGGACAAGTTTAAGAGAAGGGGAAGGGGGATGAGTTCAAGTATCCATGCATAATTTTCACACAGCCTCAAAAGCAGAAGGTTACTGAGGCAGATAAATTTAAGAGATGTTCGCCGCGGCGAATTAGGGCGTGCTATTAGGTTAACGAAATTTGTAAGAAATTTGTAGGTCGATTCGCTGAATCGGCCAAGTGTAAAGAACATAAATATTGTTGTGTGTTATCCTTCTCTATTTGAAGTGAAATAAAAATTTAATGAGAAAAAATCATTGGTTGAAACAGCGCGAGTCAAACTCATGCCGGGCAAGTTTCGACCTATATTGAGATGTAATTTTGTTTTTAGCTGCCGGAGATGATATAAAAAAGGAATTGACCTAGTAAATTATTTTCAACAATTTAGCAGTGTACATAAACCTGATGAGCGATTATTAGTTTAATGGAGCTGCACATTTTTATTCGGAAACTTGTCAAAAGAACTTACTGTGAATTTAATAGAATCGTATTATAGAGATTATTAAATAGAAGAATAGAAAAGAATAAAAGGGGCGTGTATGAAAAAATTAATTTTAATTTTTTTAGTGCTGTGTTGCGTGCAAAATGCTATTGCACAAGAGGTTGTAAGAATTAAGATGGATGTTAATATTGAAATTAATGAGTTATCAGAATCAGAAAATTATGTATGTGTTCAACTTAGAGATAAAATAAATGATCGCATGTCAGCTATTTTATTTGATAAAAAAGGTAAAGAAATTCTAAGAGTTTTTGACCCGGTAAGATCAACAATCTTGTTAGCAGAATTTATTGAAAAAAGTAATACGTTTATTGTTATTTCTCAAGGCTATGAAGGTTATCAGGAGATTGAACAGAGAAATGATTTAATTCAAGCGATAGATCCCAATACAAAAAAAATTATTTGGCAAGCTGAATCGAATGCTGAATTTTATGAAATATCCCCTGATAAAAAATATTTATTAACAAAAGCTATACCAGATGATGATCGTAGAGGAAGCTTAGAAATAATAGATTTGAGTAATGGTAGCAAACTATTTTCTGATCCATTATTGAGTAATTTTAGAGCTATTTGGCTTGATTCAGAAAATATAGCTCTAGTTTATAATGGTATAAGGATTATTCAACCTGATGAAAAAATTAGAAACGAATTTAGGGAATGGGATGTAAATGTTTTAGAGAAACACAAAAAGTTAAGAGAACTTTATGATGAAAGAGTGATATCTAAAGATGAGTTTGATAAAAAATGGGATGAACTTTTAAAAGAAAGATTAGACAAATCTAACCAATATGCTAAATTGTTAAATCCGAAAAGAGATAAGGAAACTATCACTGTTACCCATTTTAATATTTTTCAGAAGAAAGTTACAGAATCGAAAAAAATTTATGATATAAATAATAATAGAATTGTTCTAGACTACAATGATGGTTTTTTAGGAAGTTTAGTTAAAGATGATCTAAGTAATATATATATTCATTGCGTTGATTATTTTTCAGAGCCAACAGTATATGATTATTTCATTAAAATAAATTCAAGTTTTGACTTAGTATGGCAAACGGAAAGAATTAAAAGAATAAGTTTTGCCAGATATATAATAAATCAGATACCTTATCATGCTTTTTTAAAGGAAGGTATTACATATTATATCGGTTACAAAGATGGAAAAGTAGAAGAATTTAAAAGATCAGAATTAGATTTCCAAGATATACCCTCCATTCAAACAGTGCCTTACGCTTTTAGAAAGGTGATAAAATTTGAAAGCGTAAACACTTGCAAGATAGATTTCCAAAACAATTCAATAATCATAAATAGGGGGATATCGAAATGAAAAGATTAATATTACTTTTTATAATACTAGTTAGCCCCGAATTATTCTCTCAACAAATTCCACTTAAGCAAACCGATGGAATAGAAGGTCGCATTTCTTCAGCCTTTGGTCCAAGATTACGCGATGCAAATACCTATGATATTCATGAAGGATTTGATTTTGTTGATATCACAAAAAACAATAGTGGTTACCATCCAAAAAACTCACCGTCAGTTTTTTCGAAGGAATGGCTTCGCCAAACTGACGGAATCCGAAAAAAATGATAATGTTTTGGCTTCAGCCGCATTGGCATTAAGTACCGGGACTAAAGCCCGTGGTTCCTTTTCGGTTTTTTATCCGGTCCGCTAAAGAGTGGGTGTTATAATTCTATTGTCAATGATGAACTCACTCCCGCCTAGAACGACGAAGTCGGGCGAGCTAATCCCTCTCCTTGACTTCGGCAAGGCTTCGGCGAGCTCAGCCGAGTCGCTCAGTCTGACGGAGAGGGACTTTTAAAATGGAGCGATATCACCCCTTCTCTATCCCGATAGATAACATCGGGACAAGTTTAAGAGAAGGGGAAGGGGGATGAGTTCAAGTATCCAAGCATAATTTTCACACAACCTCTATAGCAGACGGTTATTGAGGCAGATAAAGTTAAGAGATGTTCGCCGCGGCGAATTAGGGCGTGCTGTAATTGTTCTTAGATAAAATTACTGTTAACTGCTTATACAAATTCTCTGCCCCTGAGTAGAAAGGATCTTTCTTCATTAATTTTGTAACAGCTTCCATGCTTTTTTGGTAATCTTTGTTTATTGCATAAGCACCGGCAAGATTGTAAAGAATTTGTAAATCGCTTGAATCGAAATTAGCTGCTTGTTCCAAATAATTAATTGCAAGTTTAGCATTACCGTTATTTAAATAAATTTGTCCCAACCATTTTGAACAATAAGCGTTAGGGCGGAGTTCGTATTCAGCCAAAAGTATTTTTTCTGCGTTCGAGTAATCTTTGATTTTAAGGAAACGCAAGCCGATCTTTTCTAGTTTATGGTAATATGGCTCAACCACGGGATACTGATAAATTAAAGTTTTCATGTGCTGTAAAAACATATCCACATTACGATTCTTAAAATACCAATCGGCGGTTTTTTCAATTGCCTCTCCCCAACTGATTTTGCTTTCTAAAAAGTTTACCGACATGGAATCCAATAGATTCTTCGGTTTACAAACTTCGTTATAGGATTTTTTGAATTTAGGATCGATGAAAGGCCAATCGTTTCTTAATAATCTAATTCTATATACCGCTGTCACAGAATCGAATTTTGAGAAAACAAATTTTTGAACGGTAAGACTATCTTGTCTGCTGCTTTCTATTTTTGGTTTTATATTTTTAGGAAGAAATCCTTTTTCCTCCATCTTCTCATAAAATAATTTTCCTATTAACTGAAACCCTTCTAATGTCGGGTGAAGATGATCTGTCATTAAATTATTACCTGTAATTTCGTTTGGACTGGCCGAACGGAAAAGTGAATCAACGTCAATAACTGATGTTGAATAATCTCTGCCAAGTTTTTTGATAAGTAAGTTTATTTCTTCCGGGGCGCGGAATCTTAAACCATCAAGTTCTTTTGCAAATGTGAAAAGCGAATCGGCTTTTTTATAATTGGTACTGTTGTATTCTTTGGTTGCTTTAACGAACACAGAATCTGCGCGCGGATATTTTTTTGAATTTACTGATATGAACGGGAATTGGTCTTTTAAATTGCACGCTTGCGTTGAAACTATTGTAAGGACACCGGAGTCCTTAAACATTCTCAAAACGTCCGAGAAATTTTTTTCAAATTGGATTATCCCTTTTTGGTAATTCTCTGAACCATACTCAATATATTTTTCCTTTGCCATGCGCGACATTAACGTGCCGGTTCTTGGCGCATCGTTACCACTTGAAAATATTCCGGCGAACCACTCAATAATACTCTTAACAAGCTGGGTGGTTTTGAAACGATTCATGTATAGGTAAAGATTCACAAGCTCAGGTGAACTGCTTACCGATTCCAATGAACCGATACCGAGTGCACCATAATATTCATTATGCCCGGCGTAGATGAGAACTAAATCCGGTTTTTGTTCGATTACATCGTGTACAAAATCGCGGTATGTATATGAATTTGTGGCCGATAAGGAGATGTTAATTACTTCAATTGTTAGCGAGGGATATGCGAGCTCAAGGCGTTTTCTTATATACCGGGAAAAAGAACCCATCGGCATATACGGGTAACCGGCAGAGCTGCTTTCGCCAAGAACAAAAACACGGAATGCATTCTTTTTCTTTTCTACATCAAAAATATCTTCAATTGTACTAGGTATATTATTCGAAGCTGAGAAATATCTTCTTGCAACATCCGGGTTAATAATATATTTCCCTTCGATCGGTTTTACCCACATGGAAAGGTCATACCCGTAATTAAATACCCGTAAGCCAAGCTCAAGTAGAATCAAAAATAAAATTGGTATGAAAAATAAAATCAAATAGAAATAGAATGGTGCTTTCTGTTTGGATGCATCGAGTATTTTTTTTACTTCATCAAGATTAACATTCAGATCGGAAGCAATTTTCTCCGCGGAGAATTTGTTTTTATTTTTTAATATGTAGCTAACTTGTCTGTTCTTAAGTGCCAAATAACCATCCCATGTTTGGTTCTAACACGCGTAAAAATAATCAAAAATGACTTGTGGTTAAAATTTGATCTATTATTAATATTAATTATTTCACCTTTCTGGAGCTATGATATGGATGAAAAAAGAATTATTGTTTATTACAGATTAATCTGTTCTATGAGGATAGAATTAATATATTTTAAGCATTAAATGATAACAACATTGGTCAATATGTAGAAGAATTTCCATTAAATGATTCTCTGGATTTAACTATATTTTGACCGATAAAAAATTTGCAGTAGGTATTACATGAGCAAACTATCTACGTTAAGCCAGTTGTGGACATTCCTTCGTGTAAGGAAAAAATGGTGGTTGATGCCAATAATCTTTTTCTTAATACTGCTTGGCGGATTAATAATATTGACAAAAGGTTCGGCATTGGCGCCATTTATTTATGCTATCTTTTAATAAAACTTAAACCGCTATTGCTAATATCTCTAAATGAATAAACAAAAATTCTACTTACTTATTTTACTTCTTTCCATCGCGTGGAATCAAAATCTTTTCTCACAAGAAAAAGGTACCCTTCGCGGAATTGTTGTTGATTCAACAAACTCTGAAGCATTGCCTTTCGGAAACGTATTGATCAAGGAATTAGGACTTGGTGCTTCGACAAATAATAGGGGTTATTTTGTAATTAGATCTGTGCCGGCAAATCAAACTTATACTTTGTTAGTAAGTTATATCGGGTATAAAACAAAATCTTTCAATGTAAAAGTGGAACCGGATAAAATTACGGAACTAGAAGTACGGCTTGTACCTTCAAGCATCCAATTGCAGACTATAGAAAAAGTTGAATACTTAACAGAAGAAGAAAATGTTCCGGATATCAGTAAAACAACAATTACTCCAAAACAAATCGAGTACATTCCAAAGGGAGTTGAATCGGATCTGCTGAGGGCACTTGCTACTTTGCCGGGAGTGCAATCTACCGGTGATGTTTCGGCTAAATTCAATGTACGCGGCGGAGAATCAAATCAAAACCTTGTCCTCTTTGATGGTATCCCGGTTTATTATCCATTCCATTCGATCGGGTTATTTAGTGTTATTGATCCGGATATAATTAACAATGGCGAATTTTTTAGAGGGGGTTACTCTGCGAATTATGGAAGAGCACTCTCGTCTATCCTGAAAATTGTTACTAAGGATGGTAATAAAAATAATTTTTCCGGTAGTTTAAGTGCATCACTTTTATCAGCAAAAGCTTTAATTGAAGGACCAATACCCGAAGGTTCGTTTTATATTACTGCAAGAAAAAGTATTTCCAATGATGTGTTGAAAAAATTTGTTAACGAAGAAGAGCTACCGGTTGATTTTTACGATGCGTCATTTAAAATCAATTACGGAAACAGCAAATTTTTCTCGGGTACAAAATTTTCTCTTCACGGACTTTTTAGTAGGGATAATCTAAAATATAACGATCCGGGTCGTCCCGATTATCACTGGGCAAATAATATTATCGGCTTAAAAATATTTGCCGTTGGTGAAGTTCCTTTCTTTCTTGATCTCGGTATAACATACAGCAATTTTAAAAACGAATTGCTGCCTAAAGAAAGTGATGTAAAACCTAAGTTAAATGATCTTAGTGATTTTTCGATAACAGCAGATTTCCTTTACATACTTGAAAATAAAGATGAATTAGGTATCGGTATAGATGTTAAATCAGTTGCATCAAAATTATTTTTAGTTAATAGATTTGATTTCAAAGCCGATGTTGGTTTAGATAAGATCGGTTCCAATGCATTTGTTAATTATAAATTTTTAAGGTTTGAAAATATCGGTATTGATCTGGGTGCAAGATTCAATATTAAAAATTTAGCGGCTAAAGGTGATTTCATTGAACCGAGATTTAGCTTCAATTATTTGTTACTGCCGCTGATTTCATTAAAAGGTTCAGTCGGAATTTACCAGCAAGAATTAACAACTATAATAGATGAAAGAGAAGTACTTTCTTTATTCGACCCGGTTGTTATTATCCCTGATTACCTTGAAAAATCAAAAGCGGCACATTATATAGTTGGTATTTCTACTAAGCCGGCAAACTATTTGTCTGTTGATGCCGAAGGTTTTTACAAGAAGATTTTTTCTGCACCTACATTGAATGAAAATAAGTCGCTCTATAGCGAACCCGATCTTTTAGAAAGTACCGGTGAATCGTATGGAGGCGAGTTGATTGTTAATCTAAATTTTATGCCGGTCGAGTTTTCTGCGTCATATACACTCGCATGGGCATTTAAGGAAGTTGATGGAGTAAAATATTCACCGAGGTACGATTCACGGCATAATCTGAATTTATCATTTACGTATAATCTGCCGGATGAATGGCGCTTCAGCACTAACTGGATTTATCATTCAGGATTTCCATATACACAGCAGATCGGATTTTACGATAAACTTTCTATTGATGATTTTCTTAACGAATATGATATCTACCAAACTTTATTACCTATTAATATTTTCGGAAATAAAAATGCAGCAAGGTTAACGGATTATCACCGCCTCGATATGATATTATCGAAGAGGTTCGATTTCAATCTATTCAAAGTTAACCTTGATATAAGTGCAATAAATATCTATAACAGAAAAAACATTTACTACTTTGAACAATCAACCGGCAAAAGAGTAAATATGCTGCCTTTCCTTTTAACCGGGACATTAAAGATAGGGATATGATAAAATTTAAATTTACTTTAATAATTATCGCAGTCACTCTTTTTATTATTTCTTGTGAAGAAAATATTTCGCCCATTGGGGAATTACCGAATAAATATTCTGTGAATATTGTTTTGCGTACCGATACGGCATATCAAACCGCTTACTTATCTAAGATATATGTAACTGAGGATTTGAATGCCAATTCACTTGAGGTCGATCCCTTTGTAGATGGGGCTAAAGTTATGTTAAAATATTCAGATTCAAATAATGAGTATGTTTTTAATGATACTGTAGATAACTCAAATACAAATGATCGATATAATACACCGGCACAATATTACTATCTTAATAATTTTTTACCATCGACCGGAAAGGAGATACAACTAGCAGTTGATCTTCCCGATGGCAGCAAACTTAGTTCAAAGACAAAACTTCCGGAGCCGGTTGTTTTTGATCTTATTAATTCAACTCCATTTATCCCGGGTCCATATATAGGGAATGATACACAGTATGTGAAGGTAGCGTGGACAAACGGTAATTCCGAATTAATCAAGGCCGGAAGAGTTACGCTTGTTTATTATTACCGGGAATTAAGCGGTGAAAAAACAAAACATGTAAAACAAGTGCCTTTGAGTTATGTTATAAAAAATGATATTACTGAACCGGTGTACGTTAATATGTCTTATGATAATAATCTTAATATTGGCCGTTCAATTTTAGAAGAATTTATGCATAGTATTTCCGAAGGTAATGAATCAAAAGCCCGCTATTCGATTGCACCGCTCGAAGTAGAGATTTATTCTTTTGATGAAAATCTTTCGAGGTATTATTCCGCAGATTTATTTTTTGATTTTGGTTTTACAGTTAGAAATTTTCCCGGCGATGTTACTAATATCGAAGGTGGTTACGGTTTCTTTGGTGCTTATTCACATACAAAAAGAATAATTAAGTTCGATCAGCAATATCTTATGAATACATTTGGTTATATGAGAGAAGTAACAAATTAAGTAGAGCCCGCCGATTGGCGGGCCTACACATAATTTTATTTCAAGATTACTATTTGATACGGCGCTAATTCAATAATTTCTGCCGACATATATTCGATACCGCTGATCAAATCTTTCTTTGCTCCTTTTAAATTTGTATTAACCTTTTTAACAGCATTGTTGTTGTTAATGATTATATCCAAGTTACTTTCATTATCAAAACGTTTATACGCCAATAATCTATTGTTGTTATCGATGATGGTAAATTCAATTTCTCCTAACGACAATACTTTATTTTGATTTCTTATGCTTACAAGTTTTTTGATCCAATCATATAAATCCCGATCAAATTCAACTTCATCCACCTTTTTATTTAGTCCATAAGGATGTACTGATTCGTTATCATATTTTAGTTCGGGCCAAACGTTAGGCTTGCGGCAATCGGGGTCATCACCGCCCCACATACCGGCTTCATCACCGTTATAAATATGCGGCGCACCCGGGAATGTAAATGTTATACCGTATGCAAGCTTCTGTTTTTTTCTCTCAATCTCATTTGGTTTTCTGATATCAAAATCTTTGTTGTCTCTAACATTTCCCCGGTGATCGTATTGCCCATCAGGATTTACAATCAATGATGCTAAGCGTTCTGTATCATGACTTCCGAGTAGGTTCATCATAACATAAAAATTTTCTTTAGGATATTCGCGCACTAGGTTTTTTACTGAATCAACAAAACCTTGTGAACCAATGTTAACTTTGTCGGCAAATATTAAATCTTTTATTGCGCGTGTTAATCTATAATTCATCACCGCATCAAATTCATCACCTTGCAGCCATGGTGAAGCATTAAACATTTTGTACTCGTTCCAGTTTTCCCACCATATTTCACCGGTTGTGTATGCTTCGGGATTAATATCGCGTATCCACTTTCTAAACTCTTTCCAGAATTCATGCTTAACCATGTCGGCTACATCAAGCCGCCAGCCATCAATACCATCAGAAGGATCACCATCGTTGTTCGGATCCATCCAGCGTTTTATTACTGCGTGTATATGTTCTCTTGGTCCGGTAACTATGCCGTGTTCATCTTCATTAATTTCTGGAAGGTCTTTAACGCCGTACCATCCGGAATAATCAAATTCATTTTCCGGAGTGTTTGGATCATCCAATTTATTTATTACAAACCAATTTTTGAATTTTGAATTTTGCTGATTCTTTACAATATCTCTGAAAGCCCAGAATTGTGTACCGGTATGATTGAATACTCCATCGATAATAATTTTAATTCCTCGCTCGTGGGACTTATTAATCAGATCAAGGAATAATTTATCTGCGGTTGTCCATTGCCATGTAGAAGGATCGGCGGGATTTTCTTGTGCCCATAGTTCTCTGTCTTTGTCAGGATCGGGTCCAAAGTTGTTATCTATATGATGATACATTGTTGCATCATACTTATGCAGCGATGGAGATTCAAAAATGGGATTGAGATAAATAGCAGTAATACCAAGTTCTTTTAAATAATCAAGTTTGTTGATTACACCTTGCAGATCACCTCCATATCTGCGGATGTTAACAATTTCATAAAAATTCTTATTTAGTTTTTTCTCCCACGGCCGCAATTCATACCAATCGGAAGTCCATGGATGAATTTGCCAGTCATCGGGTGTGAAGTAAGGCCACGCACCTTCCATATCTAAAGGTTTGGGATCGTTTGAAGGATCGCCATTATTAAACCTTTCGGGAAAGATTTGATACCAAACTGCTTCTTTAGCCCATTGTGGTACTTGTTTGATATTATTTTTTTGTTGTGCTGTGCAGCTTAAGGTTAAAACGATACTAAATAACAAAAGAAAAAGTTTTCTCATGGTGCCTCCATGTGAATAAAATTACCGGTTCAAATATATTTATCTTTTTAATAAATGGATTGAAAAATTAAGTACAGAAATGGAGAATTAAACTGATTTTTTGTAATCTTGTAACCGCTTTTTGAAAGTTTTATAACCGGAGAGTTGGCAGAGTCCCGAATTGCTGAGTAAACTCCGCGAAATCCCGATGAAGTCGGAAAAAACCTTTAAGGAAAAGTAAAAATAAACTGGAGAGTTGGCAGAGTGGTTGAATGCGGCGGTCTTGAAAACCGTTATAGGCGCAAGCCTATCCGGGGTTCGAATCCCTGACTCTCCGCACAAGGCGGACAAGTCCGCACAAAAAATAGAACCTCAACGCAATATTGTGTTGAGGTTTTTTGTTTTAAAAAATCAAAAAACATTTTTTGAATGCGATATTCTTGTTGAGTCCCACATTATACGGGATAAACTCCGCGAAATCCCGACGAAGTCGGGAAAAACCATTTGGCACAGCCATTCAATTATGGAAAAGGATGTTCCGGGTAAATGTTATGAAGACCAAGAGAAAAATTATTACGTGAATGAAGTAGCAATAAACTATACAGCACCGCTTGTTTATGTAGCTTCTTTCTTTTCTAATCCTTTAGATAAAAAGCTGAGTAAAAATAAAGATTGACAACTCAACGGGAAAAATGAACAATGATAATAGTATCAATTATTCTTTTAATAGTTATAGGTTTTTTTACTTTATATCTGTCGTTATTGACAACACTTAGTTTTTGGTAATTATGCATAATACGGCCTAAGAGGATTTTAGAGCCGAGTAATTTTCTTGATAAATAATATTGTTTA
This sequence comes from Melioribacter roseus, assembly GCA_020723165.1. Taxonomy (GTDB): domain Bacteria; phylum Bacteroidota; class Ignavibacteria; order Ignavibacteriales; family Melioribacteraceae; genus DYJK01. Next base: position 14,625 of record DYJK01000090.1, read on the forward strand.
GTAATTGAAAAACATTTTCTTTTCTATAGTTGAATCTAAATTCGAGTTCTTTAAGATACAAGATAAAGTTGTATTTGCTGACACCATGATATTTCAGTAATCGTTCTTTGGCATAAGACCAGAATCCTTCAATACCATTGATGTGATTTTTACCTTCAACATATCTTTCTTGGTGATCAATCTGAATATGTTTTCTGAAGAATTGCAGCGACTTGTAACTCTTAAACTTATCGGTGTAAAACACACTGCTTTTTTCAGATTTCATTTTTATTTCATCTAAGAGTGATGATGCTTTTACGTTTTCTACTATTGTTGTATATATCTTCCTTTTTCTCTCTAACAGCCCTAATACGATGATTTTATTGGCTTTTGAGCGTCCTCGAAGATATTTGCGACGACCTCCGAAATAGCTTTCATCACATTCTATTTCTCCACCAAGAACTTGAAAATGATTCTCTTGATGTCGAAGTATTCTTCGTCTGTAACTGTTAAATCTTGTCAGTACTGTTCTGTAATTCAACTGTAGTTCTTTCGCTGTTTTGTTTGCTGTTGACTCT
>DYJK01000091.1:0-1175 GCA_020723165.1 Melioribacter roseus
TATTATTTTTATGGCTGGTGTAGGTAGCGGTTATGGAATAAAATCATATCAGAATAAAAAGAAATAAATGATTAAAAAGATATCTTAAAAGACAACAAAACAAATAGAAAAACTTTCCTATCAATATTTCAATTGTAATTTTTTTTAGATACGTGCTAAAAAACAGCTAAAGTTTTGATGTCCATATGGTAATAAAATATCTCATATAAAAATATCCCTTGGTAAACAAAGAAATTAGTTCAGAAAAAATCGGATTATATAATTTTACAAATTTTTCAATGTCTTTGCATCTTCCATCAAAACTTTATAAGAATAACCGTAACCAAAATCCTTGTTTATAGAAATCTTTCCGTTAAAAATTACTTCTTCTCCCATAGATACTTTTTCATTTGTCGTTACTGTAAGATCAAAATTCTCACCGCTTGATGTACCATCCTGGATGTGTATCCAATTTCTTTTCATAATGCCGGAGTTAATTTTAGTAACAATACCTTTAATCGTTGCATTTTTATTCGAATAGGAATTCATGTTATTGAAAAGCTGTGCAATTGTTATCCCGTTATTTGCCGGTTCAACTTTTACGTTAAGTTTTTCAATGACCGGTTTTTGCGGAGTAGTGAGTGTTCCGCTGCCAAGTTTTTTATCAACCTGGTCAATGAATAGAATTGTTTCAAAAGTTCTGTCTAATTCCTTACTATGAAAATTTTTCATTTCCATTGATCTTTTATAAATAAGAACTTCACCCTTATTAATTTCTGTTTTAGTTACAGCCAGCCAATACTCTTTTTCATTTTCCTTAACTCTTAAATATGTGTAGTCGCTTACATAAATTACTTCTTCAACCACCGCCTCATGCGTATTAGCATTATCAGCCGGTTTAGTATTTGCATTTTGATTTTGTTCTTCTTTGTTGGTGCATGCAGCTAAGTAACCAACAAGCAATAGACTTAAAAATATTTTACGCATTTATTTTTCTTTGATGTTAAAAATTGTGGTGCAATATAATAAAAGTTACTCTTACGGAATTTATTTTCTATGCGGAGAAAAAAGAATGTATATTTGAAAAAAAGAAAAAACACAAATGACTAAAGTATTTTTAAGAAAGAACGAAGAACGCCGGATTAAACAAGGGCATCTGTGGGTTTTTAGCAATGAAATTGAAAGGATAATGCAGA
>DYJK01000091.1:1275-15168 GCA_020723165.1 Melioribacter roseus
TTTATGATTCAAATGAGAATTTTATAGCATCCGGATTTTATAATGCAAATTCATTGATAGCGGTTCGTGTTCTATCCAATGAAAAGGAAATTAATCTCAATAATTTTTTGGGGGAGAAATTACTTTCAGCTTTTAACTTTCGTAAATCAATTTATCCGCATCGTAAATCGTTTCGCATGGTATTTTCAGAAAGTGATTTTCTGCCCGGTCTAATAATCGACAAATACAACGATACATTTGTTCTTCAAGTCTATTCATTTGGAATGGAAAAAAATATTGATATAATAGTTTCTCTGTTGAAGGAAAAACTTGGTGCAAAAAATATTTTTACGAAGAATGAAGAATATTTCCGCAAACTTGAAGGACTACCATCCGAATATAAAATCTATTTGGGAGAAATGTCCGACGAACTTATTGATGATGGTGTAATCAAGTACAAAATAAATTTTTCAACGTCGCATAAAACCGGTTTTTATTTCGATCAGTGTGACAACCGTGAATTTGCCGGTAAATTCTGTAAAGATAAAACAGTGCTTGATTGTTTCTGTAATGCCGGGGGATTTGGTCTGCATGCCGCAAAAACCGGCGCTCATTCTGTTACTTTTGTTGATTCATCAAACGAAGAGATTAAAAATGCAAAGTTTAATTTTGAACTCAACGGGTTGAAATCAAAATCAGAATTCATAACATCAGATGTGTTTGATTATATAGAATCATACAAAACTTCCGGCGAAAAATTTGATGTTGTAATTCTCGATCCGCCGGCATTCGCAAAAAACAAGAAGTCGTTACCCAAAGCAATCAAAGCTTATGAAAAGCTAAACCGTTTAGGAATGGAAATACTAAATAAGGGTGGATTGTTATTTACTTCATCATGTTCATATCATCTTAAAGAAGAAATGCTTATTGGCGCGATTAATGCGGCAGCACAAAAATCTGGAAAGCAAATCCAGCTTTTTTACTTCAACAATGCCTCACTTGATCACCCATCATTACCGGCAATGGAAGAAACAGTTTACCTTAAGTTTGCAGCGCTTCGAATTATATGATATTTTTTTTGTGGGTCGGGCATAATGCTCGACCTACTCCAGCAGTTATCGTCATTAAACTATGTTTTATTAATTATTAAAGAATTCTCATCAATTTCAAATTTCTTATATTTACCGCTTGAAAATCATATTTTTTAACAAAAATTAACTATTATATAGAAACTTAAATCAGTTCTGCTTTGTAGAAACAAACAGTTTTTTCAAATTATTGAGGTGATAAAATTGGATATTACAGAACTTAACGAAAAAATCCGGCGAGAAAGCGAGTTTATCGATATACTTTTCAATGAGATCGGCAAAGTAATTGTCGGTCAAAAACAGATGCTTGAAAGGCTTGTAATCGGGTTACTTGGTAACGGTCACGTTTTGTTGGAAGGTGTACCGGGGCTCGCAAAAACACTCGCAATCAAATCACTTGCTTCATCAATGAAAGCAAAATTTCAAAGAATACAATTCACACCTGATCTTCTTCCGGCAGATTTAGTTGGAACATTAATCTATAATCAAAAAGATGGCCACTTTACGATGAAGAAGGGACCGATCTTTGCGAACTTTATTCTTGCGGATGAAATTAACCGCGCCCCGGCTAAAGTTCAAAGTGCGTTGCTTGAAGCAATGCAAGAAAGACAAGTTACAATTGGCGACACAACATTTAAACTCGACGAGCCGTTCCTTGTGCTTGCTACACAAAATCCAATTGAACAAGAGGGAACATATCCTTTACCGGAAGCACAAGTAGATCGTTTTATGCTGAAGGTTAAGATTACTTATCCGAATCGTGAAGAAGAACAAAAAATAATGAGAATTATTTCAACCGGTACCCAGCAAAATCCAAATGCAGTAATTTCTCCAGATGATATTTTAAGAGCACGTAAACTTGTTAACGAAATTTATGTTGATGAGAAAATTGAGAAATATATACTCGATATAGTTTTCGCAACCCGTAATCCGAAAGAATATGGTCTTGATGAATTAACAGATTTAATAAGCTACGGCGGTTCACCGCGTGCATCAATCTATCTTGCATTAGGCGCACGGGCTATGGCATTTGTAAGAAGAAGAGGATACGTAATACCCGAAGATGTTCGTTCAATCTGCTCCGATGTTTTACGTCATCGCATAGCAGTTACTTATGAGGCAGAGGCAGAAGATATAACTTCGGAAACAATAATTTCTAAAATCTTGAATAAAATTGAAGTGCCGTGATAAATTGTTTGTTGTTAGTGGCTTGTAATTAGTTGAATTTTTTTACCTACCACTAACAACCTACAACTAATAAAAAAATATGTTAACAAAAGAACTATTAAAACAAGTTAAGCAAATTGAAATCCGTACACGCGGAATCGTTAATGATGTATTCAGCGGTGAATACCATTCAGTTTTCAAAGGACGCGGTATGGAATTCAGTGAAGTCCGCGAATACCAGGTGGGTGATGATGTCCGCAGTATTGATTGGAATGTCAGCGCTCGATTCGGTCACCCGTTTGTGAAAATATTTGAGGAAGAACGAGAACTTACTGTAATGCTTCTTGTTGATATGAGCGGTTCGCTTGTATTTGGCAGTGTTGATAAAACAAAACAACAAATAGCAGCCGAGTTGAGTGCCATACTTGCATTTTCCGCTTTAAAAAATAATGATAAGGTTGGATTGATAATGTTCAGTGATCAGATTGAGAAATTCATTCCGCCTAAAAAAGGGAAAAGTCACGCATTAAGAATAGTTAGAGATGTATTATCGTTTGAGCCGCAAGGCAACAAAACAAATTTACGCTCGGCACTTGAGTATTTCAATCATACAATTAAAAAGAAGGCGATAGTTTTTTTAATTTCGGATTTCTTTGATATCGGTTACGAAAAAATTTTACGTATTGTAGGAAAGAAACATGATTTGATTGGAATAGTTTTAAGTGATCCGCGTGAAAAACAAATTCTAAAAAGCGGATTGGTAAAATTCCGCGATGCCGAAACCGGGGAAATTAGGTATATCGATACCGACAGCAGAGATTTCCAGGTTAATTTTAATGAAACACAAAAACGTTTTGCAAATTTCCGCAAGCAGCTTTTCATTTCCAGCCGGCTGGATTCCATCGAGATTCAAACCGGGGGTACTTACATCAAACCGCTTGTTGATTTCTTTAAGTTGAGAGAGAAACGATGGTAAAAGTTTTACGACTCCTTTCCGCAATTTTGCTTATCTCTTTTGCTTCAGCTAATGCACAAGAAATGAGTGTAAGTGCATACACTGATACAACGAGCTATATGGTCGGGGATTATATTACATACACAATAGAAATTAAACATGATAAATACTTTGTGGTTACTCCGCCCCCCGTAAAAGACAGTCTTAAAACGTTGGATTTTATAAGAGCATTACCGGTAGAAAAAAATGATGTGAATGAAAACATTGTTGAGTATCATAAATTTATTTTTTCAAAATATGATTCGGGTAAAGTAGAAATTCCTTCTCTGCAAATTGCTTATACTAAATATCAAAGCGGCAACAAACATTTTATTGCTACAAATCCTTTGTCAATAGTAGTTCATACTCTCCCGGTAAATGCACAAGAAGAGATACGTGATATTAAAGAGCCGATTAAACTACCGCTTGATTGGGTGCTGATCATAATAATTTTATTAATTGCCGTTGTACTCGCTGTTGGCGGTTATTACATTTATCGTTATTACAAAAAGAAAAAGGTCGATGTAGTTACAACAGAACCGGAAATTAAAATTCCTCCACATGAAATTGCATTGCAGCAATTACATCAGCTCGAAGAAAAGAAATTATGGCAGCAAGGTAATGTAAAAGAATATCACTCCGAGATTACAGAAATTATACGCAGATATTTTGAGGACCGGTTTAATTTCCGTGCTCTTGAAATGACAAGTGCGGAAATACTTGCTGTTATCAATTACATTGAAGATGCAAAAGCAATAACTGAAATATTGAATGGATTTTTCAGCAATGCAGACCTTGTAAAGTTTGCAAAGTTCCAGCCGATGCCAAATGTTAACGATGAAATGATGAAACAAGCTTATCAAGTAGTTAACGATACAATTCCAAAACCGGTTGTCGCAGAAGTACAAGAGGTGCAAAATGTTCAGTGATGTAACATTTGCATATCCGTGGGTTTTATATTCCCTAATTTTTGTACCGCTGATTTTTTACTGGTACTGGAAGAATAAGGATAAACAATCACCCAACATTACATATTCATCATTACAGATGTTTGGTGATGCACCGAAAAGTTTAAAGGAAAGAATAGTTCATCTCCCGGCTCTATTAAGAACACTTGCAGTTGCTTTGTTAATAGTTGCTTTTGCACGTCCTCAAACATTTTCCAGCGGAGAAAATATATACACAGAAGGAATTGATATTGCGATGGTTCTCGATATATCGGGAAGTATGTTAGCAGAAGATTTCAAACCGAATCGTTTGGATGCTGCCAAGAAAGTTATAGATGATTTTATAAAAGGCAGAACCGCTGATAAAATAGGATTAGTAATTTTTTCAGGTGAAAGTTTTACTCAATGCCCGTTAACGATTGATTATTCTGTTCTCAGAAATTTACTTGGCGAAATTCGCAGCGGCATGATTGAAGACGGAACAGCAATTGGAAATGCAATCGCAAATGGTGTTAATAGGCTGAAAGACAGCAAAGCAAAAAGCAAAGTGATGATACTTTTGACTGATGGTGTTAATAACGCCGGTCAAATTGATCCGTTAACTTCCGCACAGATTGCACAAAAATTTGGAATAAGAATTTATACGGTTGGAGTTGGAACAATGGGTGAAGCGCCATATCCATTCCAGACACCTTTCGGCAGAAGATATCAAATGGTGCCGGTTGAAATTGATGAGGCATTATTAAAGCAAATTGCCGGCATTACCGGCGGAAAATATTTCCGTGCTACTAATAACCGTAAACTCGTTGAAATTTATGAAGAGATTGATCGTTTAGAAAAAACAAGAGTTGAAGTAACTTCATTCAGGCATGCAAAAGAATTATACTTTGGCTGGGCTTTTGCCGGATTAGTTTTATTACTGTTTGAGTTTGGTTTATTAAAAACTTATTTGCGGCGGTTGCCTTAATATTATTCTGCTGTTGAAATGATAATGAAAAAAATATGATAAGATTTTCAAACATAGAATTTATTTATGCACTTTTAATAATCCCGGTACTAATTATTTTGTACTGGTACTTACAGAAAAAACAGTATTTGTTATTGGAAAAATTTGCCGGTACAAAGTTGCATGATATATTAATGCCGATGCGCAGCCGGTTAAAATCTGCATACAAATTTGGAATATTTTTATTTGCACTGTCTTTGCTATTAATTGCTCTCGCAAATCCGCAAGTAGGAACAAAGATCGAAGAAGTAAAACAAGTCGGTATTGATGTTTATATTTTGCTTGATGTTTCCAAAAGTATGCTTGCAGAAGATATTAAACCGAGCAGATTAGAAAAATCAAAATTTGAAATCTCACAATTGATTCAGCGATTACAAGGTGATAGAATTGAACTTATAGTTTTTGCCGGTGACGCATATATTCAATTTCCACTTACATCCGACTATGCTGCTGCAAATTTATTCTTAACTGCAGTTGATGTAAACTCGGTTCCTCAAGCCGGCACAGCTATTGGCCCGGCTCTTGATCTTGCTTTAAAATCTTTCCGCTATGATGATGGAACTAAAAAAGCGATTGTTGTTATCACCGATGGTGAGGATCACGAAGGTGATTTAGATGCCGCAATTGAAGAAGCTAATTCCAAGGACGTTGTAATTTATGCAATCGGATTCGGTTCACCGGCTGGAGTGCCAATCCCGGTTTACAACGAATCGGGTAACCAGGTAGGTTTCAAAAAAGATAACCAAGGAAATATTGTTTTAACAAAACTTGACGAAGCAATTTTGAAAACAATTACCGAAAAGGGGAATGGAAAATATTATCGGGGAACCAATACCGAAGATGAACTTGAAAATATATATAATGATCTAGCCCAGATTGAACAATCCGAATACGGCTCAAAAAGAATTACGGAATATGAAGACAGATTTTATTATTTCTTGCTGCCGGTTATCTTGTTGTTAATTGTAGAATTTTTTATCTCCATGAATAGATCAAAATGGCTGATGCGGTTTGAAATATTAAGAAAGGTTGAACAATGAAAAAGTTTTTAAAAATATTTTTGATGATTGCTTTGTCAACCTCAATTTTTGGTCAGAGCAAAAGAGGACTGGTAAACGGTGGTGTTGATCTCTACAAAGACGGAAAGTTTTCGGATTCGGAAGTAAATTTTAAAAAGAGTTTGGAAAAAGATCCTGAATTGTTTCAAGGGCATTTTAATCTTGGCGATGCTTACTACAAACAAGGCAGATATGATGAAGCTATGCAGTCGTACAAAAACTCATTGGCGTTTACCGATGATAAATATAACCAATCCAAAGTTTATCATAACATCGGCAACTCACTGCTGAAATCTCAAAAGTACCAGGAAAGCATCGGCGCATATAAGAACGCTTTAAAACTCAATCCGGATGACCTGGAAACAAAATACAATCTTTCTTATGCTCTAAACATGTTGAAACAAAATCAAAATAAGCAACAACAGCAGAATAAAGATCAGAACAAGCAAGACCAAAACAAGGATCAGCAGCAAAATCAAAATGATCAGAATAAAGACCAGAACAAGGATCAAAATAAACAGAATCAACAACAGCAACAGCAGCAGAATCAAATTTCAAAAGATGATGCCCAACGTATTCTGGAAGCTATGAAAAACAATGAAAAGGATTTACAAAAGAAACTGCGTAAAGTTAAAGGGAAACCGGTTGCGAGAGAAAAAGATTGGTGAGAGTAAGTGAAGAGTGTAAAATTAAAAATTATGAATTAAAAATTAAAAATTGATATAAAATATGTTTTCGGTAAATAGAAGAAATATTTTTTTGATTCTTTTTTTAAGTACGATTGCAGTAAAAATATTTGCGCAAGAATTTACTGCTACTGTCGACCGCACGACTGTTGGTCAGTACGACCGCTTTCAAGTGTATCTTACTTTCAAAGGTGTTGATGTTAATAGTGTTAAAAATTTTCGTCCGCCAAATTTTAGCGGTTTTAAAGTTTTGAGCGGACCAAATCAATCGACAAGTATGCAGATCATAAACGGGAAAGTTTCCGGCTCGTTAACATTTTCGTACATATTGCAGCCAACAAGCATCGGTGAATTTACAATCGGGCAGTCGAGCGTTGATTACGATGGTAAAACTTATAGAACTTCTCCTCTGAAAATAAAAGTTGAAAAAGGAACACCGCAGCAGCAAAAAGAAAGCACCGGCGGTTATACTGAAGAAGAACTTGCAAAAAATGTTTTCATATTAGCCGAAGCGAACAAATCCCGTGCAATGCTTGGTGAACAAGTAAATGTATCTTATAAGCTTTATACAAAATTAAATATTGCTTCGCCGCAAATTACCAAACTTCCGCAGTATGAAGGTTTTTGGGCCGAAGAAATGGATCCAACGCAAACAATCTCTTTTGATATCGGGATGTACAAAGGTGAACGTTACCGTGTTGCTACTATAAAACGCGTTGCTTTGTTTCCAACTAAAACCGGTTCATTAAAAGTTTCTCCTTTTGAATTGAATGTTCCGGTGATTGTTAAAAAGAAACGAACCGGTAACGATATCTTCGATGAATTTTTTAACGATTCATTCTTCGGAAGATCCGAAACTGTTCAGTATGAAGCACGTTCTAATACATTAAAAATAGAAGTTGATCCTTTACCTTCGTCAAATGTACCGGTTTCATTTAACGGGGCCGTTGGAAATTTTAATTTCAAAGTAGAACTTGATAAAAATAGGGCTGTAACAAACGAAAGTATTTCTTTACGAATGACCGTTTCGGGTTCTGGAAATATTAAATTATTAAAACTGCCCGAGCTTCAGCTTCCAACCGGATTTGAAAAGTATGAACCGAAAGTTTATGACAATGTAAATAAAGGATCGGTAATTTCGGGACAAAAAATTGTTGAGTACCTGGTCGTTCCTCGCACTCCGGGTGATAAAGAAATTCCATCAGTTGAATTTTCTTATTTCAGTCCTTCATCAAAAAGATATATAACAGAAAGATCACCCCAGTTCAAAATTTCTGTTATTAAAGGTGAAGGTCAATATGAACCGTTAGCCGGAAATTATTCAAAAGAAGATGTAAAACTTCTTAGCGAAGATATCCGCTACATTAAAACTTCTGACTTTAATTTGGAGAGGAAACAAGAAGTTTCATTGATCAAACCGTGGTTCTGGATTTCGTTTGCTTTGCCATTAGCTGCATTATTTACGGCAGTCGGAATTAGAAAAAGACAAAATAAACTATACGGTAATCTGTTATTATTGAAATATCAAAAAGCTGAAAAAGCAGCAAAACAAAGATTAAAAACTGCAAAACGCGCACTCGATTTAAATCAGTTGACTGAATTTTATTCGGAACTTTCCCTTGCTCTTTACGGGTATCTAGAAGACAAACTCGGAATTCAGAAATCTGATTTTACTTTGGAACTATCGCTCGATAAATTAAAACATAGCAACATTCCGGATAAGTTGATTGAACGTGTAAAAGTAATTGCTGAAAAATGTGAGTTTGTTCGATTTGCACCTCAAGGAGAAACCTCGGCTTCCGCTTCTGAAATTTATGATGAAACCGTGAAAGTAATTGTTGAAGTTGATTCATCGCTGGAGAGGAAAAGATGAATTTTTTAATTCTGAGGAGTATCAAGACGAAGAATCCCAACATTAGAAAAATAAAATTAGTCAGGTTGCTTTCTCTTTTATTTTTTTTGTTTGCCACCATTTCTTTTGCTCAATCACCCGATGAATTGATGCAGCAAGGGAATAAGTTTTACCAGGATTCGCAATATGAAGCAGCTATTACTGCCTACCGAAAAATTTTATCCCAGGGATTCGAAAGTTCTTCACTCTATCACAATCTAGGGAATGCATATTTCAAAAACGGGCAGATCGGTAACGCAATTCTATTTTATGAAAAAGGATTAAGATTATCACCCGGTGATGAAGACCTTGCTTACAATTTAAGAATTGCAAACTCAAGAACTGTTGATAAGATTACCGAGGTGCCTAAACTATTCATTGTTCAATGGTGGGATATATTGGTTACTTCTTTCTCGTTTTCAAGTTGGGCGGTAATTGTAATTATTGTTTATCTAATATTTCTTGGTGGAATTGCAATCTACTTATTATCGAGAAAATTTAATTTACAGAGATTAGGTTTTATTACTTCGTCATCAACACTTGCGGTATTGATAATTTCAGTAGTGATTTTAATTGCGCGTTACGAGCATGATTCTACGGCCGATTACGGAGTTCTTACCGAACAAATCTATTCTGCAAAAGTTTCTCCCGATATTAAAAGCAACGATGCATTTGTCATTCATGAAGGAATAAAATTTTCAGTTGAAGATAGGGTGAATGATTGGGTGAAGATAAAACTTGCCGATGGCAAAATCGGCTGGATAGAGAACAGATCATTCGGGCAGATATGACCATCCCGGTTAATTACCCTTGACCTAAAGTTAATAAGTTATTTCACTTTAGCAGTAAGTCGAATTAGATCATGGCTGGGGGCGATTTATCTTTAAGTATTGCTAATCATAAGTTTTTGAATATGGAAAAAATGTTAATGCAATCCCAAGCAAAAAAATACAACAACATAAAACTTGCTATAGGAATAATAAAAGCAATCGCTTCATTTGCAATGCTCTTCTTATTCGTGCGGCTGGGTTACAGTTTGATGCTTGAAAATTTTGTCCGTAATTATTCTTCAAATAATTATTTAGTCTTGTTGATTTATGTTTTTGTTATCGGTGTTAGTTCATCAATCATTTTCTTCCCGGTAAGTTATTATGCGGAGTTTTATCTAGAGCACAAATACAACTTATCAAACCAGACTTTCTGGAAGTGGATTTGGGAAGACACAAAAGAAACATTGGTAGGTTCTGCAATCGGGATTCCACTGCTTATGATTTTCTTTTTCATATTGAATACATTTGGAAATATTTGGTGGCTTCCATTTGGAATTATCATGTTCATTGTTTCCGTACTTCTTGCAAAAATACTGCCGATCTTTATCTTACCATTATTTTATAAAGTTACACCTATCGAAGATGAAAATCTAAAGGAGAGAATAATTAAACTTGGAACAGAAGCCGGTATGAAGGTTGAAAATGTTTTCAAGTTTGATATGAGCAAAAATACAAAGAAGGCAAATGCTGCTTTTACCGGCTTGGGAAAAACCAAACGGATTCTTCTTGGCGATACATTACTTGATAATTATTCACATGATGAAATTGAAACTGTTATCGCACACGAACTTGGTCATTACAAAAAGAAACATATAATAAAGAATCTTGCTATTGGAACATTTATCAGCTTTGCAACTTTTTATTTGATTGCAGAATTGTATTCTGCAACACTGATTCATTTCGGGTTCGATTCAATCACAACTATTTCAGCTTTACCGTTAATTGTACTCTGGGGCAGTCTGATCGGATTAATCATATCCCCGATTTCGAATCTCATTTCGCGTAAGTTTGAATACGAAGCCGATCAATATGCAGTTACATCTACAAATAAAAAGGAAGCGTTTATTGCTACATTGAATAAACTTACCGATCAAAACCTTGGCGACCGTGAACCGCACCCATTAGTAGAGTGGTTTTTTTACAGCCATCCGTCTATTCGAAAGAGAACCGCCGCAATTGAGGGAATTACTACCCCCTTACAAAATTGATTTTATTATTTATATTTGTGCTAAAGAAAGAGGGCAGTAATTCTGTTAATGTATCGCCTACTATTAAAAATATTTGTTTCTGTATTAATACTGATCCTTACTTTTCAATGTACATTTGATGAACCTAACATTACGGATCCAACTCCAACAGATTCTACCAATCAGGCAGATACTACCAAACCCTATAACCCTAAACCGGCAAATAATGCGGTCAATCAACCATTAATAGTTACACTTGATTGGTCTGCACAAAACGTAAGTAAATTTGATATTTATTTTGATACGGTAAACCCGCCTACAACCCTTCTTGTTTCGAATGTAACCGATCAACCGGTTGTGCTTACACAGCTTAGTTACAATCAAACTTATTATTGGAAAGTGATTTCCAAACTTAATGATGGAAGTAGCGTTGAAGGACCGGTCTGGAATTTTACAACTATGCTGTCACCCACTCCTTCACTGGAAGGTTATACACTTTTTATGGAAGATATTAATACTGTACCGCCTAACACTGTTAACGTTTTATTCCAGGTTACTGATTTAACGAGCAAAGGTATAACGAACCTAACTACAAATGATTTTGAAATTTTTGAAGATGGTGCAAGTCTTTCTTCGTCAGAATCTGAATTGCAGATGAAAAAGAGTGATCAAGTACCTTTTAAAATTCGGATAGTTTTGGTGCTCGATAATAGTACAAGTTTAACAAATGATATAGACCAGATTCGTATCGCGGCAGAAAATTTTGTTAGGAATATAACTCCCGAACAAGAAGTTGCTATTTATCAGTTTTCAGAAAATCCTGAATTGTTAACTGACTTTACAAGTGATATTGATAGTCTTGTAAATACATTACAGAAATATCAAATGGGGTTTGCAACAACAGATTTGTACGGAACAGTAATAGAAGGTGCATCCCGATGGGAAGATTTATATTCGGTAGATAATGTATTACAAGGTACAATGATAATTTTTACCGACGGTAACGATACGCAAGGTTCATCAACATTAGCTGCAGCTCTGAGTGCAGTCGATGGTAAGATTGTTTACACAGTTGGTCTCGGTTCTGAAATTCAACCGGAAATTCTTGAGGCACTTGGTACCGCCGGTTATTTCCCTATAAGCGATTCCAATCAACTGCAAACACGGCTTCAAACAATACAAGAACAAATTTTGGATTATGCCAATAGTTTTTACTTATTAACATATAAAAGTCCCAAGCGTGGAAATTTTAATCACACGCTTACAGTAAGAATTAAAAATAATCCCCACACCGGCGATAATTCATTTATTACGGGAACATTTAACAGCGGTGGATTTACTTCACAATAATTTTTAATTGAGGAAATATGTCGGTAACAAAGAAAGATGCAGAATACATCGCAAACTTAGCAAGATTAAAATACAGTGATGAAGAATTAGAGAACTTCACACATCAGATGAATGAAATACTTGCTTACGTAGAGAAATTAAATGAACTCGATACTGAAAATATTGAGCCGCTCTCACACCCGGTTGAAAATACAAATGTCTTTCGTGATGATCTGAAAAAGAAATCGATCGGGCATGATGAAGCTTTGAAGAATGCACCCGACAGCAATGATGATTATTTCAAAGTTCCTAAAGTTATAAATCAATAAATTCTACCAGATAAAATGATTGTTGGAATTATACCGGCTCGCTTTGCATCTACAAGATTAATGGGAAAACCTTTAGCCGATATCGGCGGTAAACCAATGATCCAGCATACATGGCAGAGCGCAAAAAAATCGAGACTTCTCGATAAAGTTGTAATTGCCGTAGATGATGAAAAGCTTTATAAAGTTGCTAAAAGTTTTGGTGCCGAAGTTTATATGACTCCGCAAAATGTTGCCAGCGGTTCGGATCGTATTGCAATTGTTGCAGAGCAATTGAAAGATGCCGAGATAATTGTAAATATCCAGGGTGATGAACCTTTCATAAAAGGTAAAATGATTGATGAAGCAATCGAGCCGCTCCTTTTTGATAGAAAGGTTAACGTTGTTACGCTGGCAAGAAGAATTACAAATGTTGAAGAAATGAAATCGCCCTCGGTTGTAAAAGTAGTTTTTGATTATAACAATTTCGCTTTATATTTCTCCCGTTCACCAATACCTTTCGTTCGTGATGCAAGAACTAATCTGCAAAGGATAGAGACCGGCGAAATTTACAAGCATATTGGTTTGTATGTTTACAAGAAAGATTCTCTTCTAAAGTTTACCTCGTTAAAACCAACCGATCTTGAACAAATTGAAAAATTAGAACAGCTAAGATTCTTAGAACACGGGTTTAAGGTTAAGATTGTAGTAACCGAATATGATAGTTTATCGGTAGATACACCACGCGATCTTGAAATTGCACGCCGGTATTTCGAAAGATTCGGCAAATCAGGTGATAGAACCGGTAAAAAGTAACCGTTACCTCAATTGTCTTTTCGATAAACTGATGCTATTTTTGATATGTAAAAAATTTTTTACTTACCGAGGAATCAATGGAAAGAAAAATAAGAGTGCTTGTTGCTAAAGCCGGTTTAGATGGGCATGATAGGGGCGCTAAAGTTGTGGCTGCTGCACTTAGAGATGCCGGGATGGAAGTAATTTACACCGGGCTGCGTCAAACCCCTGAAATGATTGTTGAAGCTGCTCTCCAGGAAGATGTTGATGCTATCGGAATTAGTATTTTGTCCGGTGCTCACATGACAATTTTCCCGAAGATTTTAAATCTTATGAAAACTAAAAGCGTTGATGATATTTTATTATTCGGCGGCGGTATAATACCGGAAGAAGATTTAAATAGACTTAAAGAAATGGGCGTGGGCGAATTATTTACTCCGGGCACACCAACCACTGAAATAATTAATTACCTAAAAAGCTGGGTAGAAAAACATCCTAAAAATTGATTATGCTGGCAATCCACCCGCCAATAGGCGGGTTTTTTATGCAATCCAGAATGTTTAATTATAGAGATTCTTTGATTATTTTAGTTATGATTATAGAGTTTATTAATGTCTGAAAATTCAAAAAC
>DYJK01000092.1 GCA_020723165.1 Melioribacter roseus
CGCCGTAATGGCGTTTTGGGGGGCACCTATCCCGGTAGAAGAACATGCATATAAGGCATGTATAACATCGCTCGAAATGCAGAACAAGTTAGCAGAATTACGTGATAAGTGGTCCAAAAGCGGCGAACACCAAATTCGGATTAGGATTGGTATAAATTCCGGTGAAGTTATTGTTGGCAATATTGGCGGATCAAAAAGATTTGACTACACAGTGCTGGGTGATGATGTTAATTTAGCATCACGCCTTGAAGGTGCTAACAAAGAATATGGTTCAAATATTATGATAAGTGACGCTACTTATGAGTTAGTTAGGGAAAGAGTACTTGTAAGGGAGCTGGATGTAATACGGGTTAAAGGAAAATCGGAACCGACTAATGTTTATGAATTAATCAGTACGGCTGGTGATCAAAAAGCAATTGCCGCAATTGAAGAAATGCACGAATATTTTCAAGGGCTGGAGTTATACCGTTTAAAAAGTTTTGAATCAGCACACGATTACTTTAAACGCTGTTACGAGAAATTGGGTGACTTTCCTTCAAGAGTTTATAAGGATAGATGCGAATACTATCTACAGAATCCGCCGGACAAGGATTGGGATGGAGTGTTTGAGCTGAAATCAAAGTGATTACTTCTGCACTCTTTTCAAATTTATTATTGCCGCAATTAAAAAAATAAAATTAGCAAACCATGCAGTTATAAATGGATTCAGGACACCATTTTTTCCGTATGCCTGGCTTATTTTCATAAAGACAAGATAAAGAAACGTAACGAGTAGATTAATGCCGAATTGCAGCGCTAATCCTCCGCGCCTTTTGTTCGCTGAGACGGGCAAACCAAAAAGTACTACTACGATACTCGAAAATGCGAATGCTAATCGTGATTGATATTCGATTAAAATTTGAGTTGGATCGTTGCCGGCTTTCCGCTGCTCATCGGCATAATCGGAAAGTTCACTAAGCGACATCTCCTCAGGTTTGCGTTGTTTTTTAATCACATCTTCAGGTTTGAAATTCATCCCTTTAATTTCAAGAGACGAAAATTTTTCGGCTGTTTCGTTTGAGTCTGAAAAAGTTCTTTTTATTCCCCCGGTTAATAACCAGACGCTTGTCTTCGGTTCATATTTCATTTGCAGTGCATCGATCCGGGAAATTAGTTTTGTTTTATCTTTCTTATTGAATTCTTGCACACTAACTTTTCTGGCAACTTCATTATGAACATCATAAGAAAAAATTGAGACTATACGTGTATCGGTATCCTGGAAGAAAATATTGCTGCCGATATATGTTAATCCTTTGCGCATATAGTTTTGTTCTATATAAACTTTATGTTTATTAGCAGAAGGAACTATGTATCCGCCGAAATAAACTGTAAGAAAACTTATAATTATCGAAATTATAATGAAGGGTATCATAAACCGATATATACTTACACCACCGGCTTTAACAGCAGTAAGTTCGTTTAGATTTGCCATTTTACCGGCTGTGAAAAGACTTGCCAGTAATACTGAAACCGGTATCATCAACCGGATAATTTCAGGAATAAAAACAAAATAGTATTGAAAAATAATTTCCGTTGGAACGTTCTGATCGATAAAGTCGTCAAGATTTTCCATCATATCAATTATAACAAACAATAGCGTGAAGGCAAGAAGACCGAAAAGAATTGTCTGCACAAATTGTTTTACTAAATATTTGTCAAGAATTTTCATCGGTTTCTTCCGGTGATTTCCAGGATTTAGGAATATATTTTAAGATGAAATCGAAATTGAGAGTGATTTTTTCTCTTGCACTTTTAATTAACAGCAAGATGCCGAGGATACCAAGAACAATATTTGCACTCCACATTCCAAGGAAAGGTGAGAGCAATCCTCTATCGGCAAGTTTTTCACCGCCAATTAAAAAAGCCCAGTAGATTAAGAAAAATACTAAACTTATACCGGCAGCAATTCCGAAACCGGCTTTACGTGTCATAGTGCCAAGTGGTGCACCGATCAAAATAAAAACAATGCATGCAAACGGCAGAGAATATTTTTTATGTATCTCAACCCAGAAACGGTTGATATCGTTTTTAATGTATTTAAGTCGCTGAATATTTGAATTGATTGAATATTGATCTCTGCTTATTCTTTGCTTAACCTGGGTGTAAATAAACTTGGGGAATAAATTGTTCTCTGAGATTTGAGTTTGTTTTAAATCCGGGGATATTAAAATTCGGTCTACTTGCTGATTGAAATTAAACCGGTATTCATTTTCAATTATTTTCAAGCTGTCGACTATTTTAATCATTTCAGGTGCACCTAATTCGCGGTCGCCGCGCGGTCCACCTAGAGTAGATTGCTCAAAAGTAAATTGCTCAGCCGGTAGTGCAATTTTATGCCGTGTAAACCTAAGTTTGCGGTAGAGCAATTCATCATTGTTATCAGTTTCATGGATTTCGCCGTTGTGGAGGTCCATCATTAATTTCTTGTTATTCCTTGCAAGGTAGATTTTGCCTTGTTCGGCTGTAACTATGTTTATTTTCGGTTGGTATGAGTAATCATAAATCGTAATATCTTTTAATTCATTTGTCGATTCATCTATCTTGCGTACAAGAATTGAATAGTTAGGTATCTCTTGAGAAAAGACTCCGGGTACCAAAGATAAAGTGGGTTTCTTTCTTGTTATATCTTCCATTAATAATCGTGCGGCATGGTTAGCATCCGGGTAAATTTTGTTGTTAAAATAGATAAGCAGTAATGCAACAATAACACTTGTAAATAAAGGCGGCAGAATCATTTTATATAAACTAATGCCAGAAGCTTTAAGTATTGCGATCTCATTATTTTGTGACATTGCGCCGAAAGCCATAATTGTTGCTACCAGAACAGCCATCGGTACAACCAAAACAACCATCCACGCCAGGTTATAAAGTATTAATTGAATGATTACCCAGCTATCTAATCCTTTACCAACGAGCTTATCGGCAAATTTCATTAAGAATTGTAGTAGAAATACCGAGATAAGCGTAAAAGCCGCAAATAAAAATGGGCCCACGTGATTTCTGAGTATGTATCTAATAATTATCACAGCTAAATCATTAAATTGTTGTACTAATTTACCAATTATCCACCAAATAAATTAGTTTGTGAGTTGCTGTTAAATACCTCGTAATTCTTTTTATTTATTGAGTTACGTCTTGAATCCATATTTAGTTACGTGTAAATTTGTTTTTGAAAGCTTTAAGATTCCACAAGAGTCTGGCTTCTTATAATCTTCCTAAACTATTGGAGGTTTTGTGGATGCAGTAATAAATCATATAAAATTAAATTTTAGTAATTATTTAGAAGAATTAAAAGAATATATCCGAATTCCAAGTATCAGCACATTAGAATCGCACAAAGATGATATGCAAAAGTGCGCCGAATTTGTAAGAACGAAACTGATTGATGCCGGTATGACAAGTGCGGAAATATTTCAAACAAAGGGACATCCTATTGTTTACGGGGAATGGTTAGGTGCACCCGGTAAGCCTACGGTTTTGATATATGGTCATTATGATGTTCAGCCGGTTGATCCGTTGAATCTTTGGGACAATCCTCCGTTTGAACCAACAATTAAAGACGGAAAGATTTTTGCCCGTGGTGCTAATGATAACAAAGGACAGAATTTTGTTCACATAAAAAGTGTGGAAGCATATCACAAATTAACCGGTTCGTTACCAGTGAATGTTAAATTTATTTTTGAAGGTGAAGAAGAGATAGGCAGTTTTAGTCTTTCCGATTTTTTAGCCGAACATAAAGAATTGCTTAAATGTGATGCAGTGTTAATCTCCGATACAAGTATGTATGATGCCGGTATTCCTACTATCACATATGGTCTCCGGGGTTTACTCTATATGGAAGTTGGAATCACTGCTGCGAATAGAGATCTTCACTCCGGCAGTTTTGGCGGTGCTGTTGCTAATCCCATTAATGAGCTGGCTAAAATAATTTCTAAGCTGCATGATAAAGACGGTAAGGTTACAATTCCGAATTTTTATAAAGATGTTGTTAAATTGACAAAACAAGAGAAAGAAAATTTTTCGAAGCTGAAATTTTCCGAAAAAAAATTAGCTAAGGATTTGGGAGTAAAAGAACTGCAAGGTGAAAAAGGATTTACTGCATTGGAAAGAATTTGGGCACGACCAACATTAGATTGTAACGGGATAATCGGCGGATTTACAGAACCAGGTGCAAAAACAGTTCTTCCTTCAAAAGCTAGTGCAAAAATCAGCATGAGATTAGTGCCGAATCAGGATCCGAGAAAGATTGCAAAAGAATTTGAAAAACACTTCAAAGCTTTGACACCAAAAAGTGTTAAGGTTGATGTTAAAATGGCTCATTATGGGTTCCCGGTTGTTGCACCGCTCGAAAGCAGTGCGGTAGTTGCTGCTTCAAAAGCTGTGTCAAAAGCTTTTAACAAAAGAACGGTTTATACAAGGGAAGGCGGTTCTATACCGATTGTTGTTGAGTTTATGGAAAAATTGAAAGCACCGGCTGTATTAATGGGACTCGGTTTGGATTCAGATAATATTCATTCACCAAATGAACATTTTAGACTTGAGAATTTTGAAAAAGGAATTTTAAGTTCAGCATATTTCTTTGAAGAGTATTCAAAAATTTAATTATAAAGCGAGGGCAAAAGAGATGAAACCGTATCTAAAATTTTTAGCGGTTCCTCTTTTATTGATTCTTTTATACAATTGCGGAAAAGAAGTCGGAGAAAGCGGAGATGCCGCTACCTCTACTGCTAAAGATGAGGAAATCCGTGAATACAATATCGGCGTTGAAAAGGAACAAACTAAAAATCGTTTTCCATGCGATACAATTTCTTTGAAAGAGTATATACTGGATAGTTACGAGCCGGGTACGTACTTAGTTGAGTTCGATAGAACTTATACCTACAATATTCCCAAATCGGCAGTGATTTATTTTAATGATGCCGGTACAAATTATGTTCTTGCTGTTATTGCTAAATCAAAAACCGGTGAAAGAAATATTGAAACTAAAAATGTTATCGGTTTCGAATCGAGCTATATTAATCTTGACAGCACAAAATTAGGGACAGCTTTCTTTTGGCTTACATTGTTTGAATGTAAAGAAAGTCAATTTACAAGGTTGTGGGAATCTGAAGTTCCGATACACGGCGGCTTTAATAGGATGACTATTAAAACATGGACTCCGAAAAATGTAAAATTTGTTGAACTGAATTATGAAGACGGAATTATTTCGGGTCACCGTAATTATAATTTCTTTATGGTTGATGGATGGCGGAAACCGCCTCACCTAATGGAAACTTATGTTGGTCTTGTTCTTAAGAGAAGACTGGCTTTGGTCAACAAGGATAAATTCCCGGATTATTTAGAGTTCAAGTTTGCGGAAGATTCCATGAGGATAAGGCAGATCGATTCTATCCCATTTTATTGGAGTGAAAAACGGCAGCTATATATTACAGATAGAAACCCAAGATGGTTTAGGAAATTCTAATTTATACAGAGGATTGAATGTTTGTGGAAAATATAGATACAATTAGTTTAAATGAATTCATCAGCTTAAAGTATAAAGATACTATTCAGTATAAAGATAGTGAGATTTTAAGTTACACTAATACCCATGAAGAATATAATTACCTCCGTTATGGGATTGGTATTCATCGTAATTATACATTGATAATAGAATTAATAGGAAAGGATGTTGTAGATTTTCTTCACCGTGTTTCGACAAATTCTGTCAGCGATGTTAAACCGTTTTATAAAAGGAACACACTTTTCTTAAACCAAAAAGGTAGATTTATTGATCGGGCAACATACATCAACTTTGGCGATTTTCATTTTCTAATCGGGCATACTGACGCTAGCAGCCGCTTATTCAACTGGATAAATAGATATATCATTGCTGAAGACATTAAAACAAAAGATATTTCAGGTAATTACTTATTGCTGGATTTTATTGGACCGCAAGCGGAATCGTTTCTTACATTAATCATTGGAGACGAGTTAAAATCACTTAATGGTGAGAATGTTATAAAATGTATTGTTGATGGGTTTGAATTTTTTATTTTCTCTCAACATGAACTGTTCGGAAATAAATATTATGAAGTATTGACCAACAGCAGTTTTTCGGCAAAGTTTATAGCTTACCTTGAAGAGAACAGATCTGTATTCGATTTTGGTTTAGTCGGTGAAAAAGCTTTTCAAAAATTTAGAATTGAATCCGGCTTGCCGGCCTTTCCAAATGAAATTAATGATAACTATAATCCTCATGAAATAAATTTGTTGGATGAAGTAAATTTCAAAAAAGGATGTTATATAGGACAAGAAGTAATTGCAAGGTTGGATACTTATGATAAAGTCCAAAACAAAATGGTTAAAGTAGAATTTAACTCCACCGAAGATATTATCTGCCCCGTATTAATTACAAATGATACGAATAATGAAATAGGTGAAGTAACAAGCGTTTATAAATGTGATGCTGATGATAAATATATTGGTTTGGCTATAATCAAGAAAAAATTTCTAATTAATGACTCTAAACTTTTTATTGATGTTGGTGCTAACAGAATACCAATCACTCATCAAGATATCCAGAATTCTAAATGAAAATTTATACTAAAACCGGCGATAAAGGTGAGACATCACTTTTTGGTGGAAAACGTGTTTTAAAAGATGATTTGAGATTAAATGCTTATGGTACTACAGATGAATTAAATTCGATTCTTGGTTTAGCTGTTATCGAAGTAAAATCGGATGAATTAAAAAGCATAATAAAAAGTATCCAGAACGATTTATTTACTCTTGGGAGTGATCTTGCAACTCCGTTGGAAAAAGAGAATAAAAGCTTTGTTATTCCAAGGGTTGATGAAAAATTCTCGTTAAGACTGGAAAGTTTAATAGATAAATTTGATTCACAACTTCCCGGATTAAAAAATTTTATTCTACCAGGCGGTTCCAAAGGAGCTGGTTGTTTACATTTGGCACGTACCGTTTGCCGGAGAGGAGAAAGAGAAGTTGTATCACTTTCCAAAGTTGTTGATATCGGTAATCACATTGTTGTATATTTGAACCGTCTTTCTGACCTTTTATTTGTTCTTGCCCGTTTTGAAAATTTATCTAATGGCTTTGAAGACACTGTTTGGCAGAAATGATAAAAGTTTTTTGTCGTGACTTATTTTTTCATTCTTATTTCTGCACTCATCGTTCTTCACTATTTAACGGGGGTGAAATTGGCTTCGACGGGATTATTAGTTCTTTGAACTGCGCACCGTGTTCTCCGTAGACACGTTAAACGACGGTAAAAAAAATAAATGGCGAATATAATTACGCTCTAGCTGCTTAATTAAAGCAGCCGTTCTTTGCGTCTTCTCGCATTGGGATTCAAAGAGCGCCGACTAAGATGCGATAGCTGAATCGAGTATCCGTGCAGATAAGGCGAAATTTCTAACGGAATAGTTCAATCAAAATTTGTCTGCCAATGTTGGCTGAATGAAATTAAAAGACAGACTATGTGTGTAGACGTTCATGGAAAGGTAATTTCGGACCCGGGTTCGACTCCCGGCACCTCCACTCAAATTTGTTTATAGAACCACAGCGTCTGTCACGTAAAAATCGTGCCAACCTATATTTTCCGTTGCTTTCAGACCTTTATTACCTTAAATTTGATATTGAAATGAAACAACTTTTTTTTACAAAATTAAGCGGTGCTGGTAACGATTTTGTTCTGGTTGATGGTGAAATTAACAGCGAAATTGACTTAAAACCGCAGAAAATAAAGGAAATATGCGACCGGCACAATGGTATTGGTGCCGATGGTTTAATTTTCTTTAATGAAAAACCAGACGCTGCTTTTGAGATGAAATATTTCAATGCTGATGGAACGACCGGAAGCTTGTGCGCAAATGGAGCAAGATGCTCAATTTTTTACGCATCACTAAATGGGCTGATCAACGGTTCGGAAATTAGTTTTATTTCGAACGGCATTAATTATACCGGGCAAGATTTAGGTAACGGGAAAGTAAAGTTCAATTTGAATCCACCCGTTAATTTCAAATTTAATTTTAAGATCAAAGCTGCCGGTCAATTAATCAATGCTTCTTTCGTTGATACCGGTTCTCCCCAGGTTGTTATTGATATTAATGAGATTCTGGTAAGTCCGAAAAATCCCGATTTGGTTTATAAGAATATTGATGAAGTGCCTGTTTATGAAATTGGAAAGGAAATTCGTTACTCGAAAGATTTTGCACCTGGAGGGACGAATGTAAACTTTTATGGATTAGATGAAAATGTTATTAAAATCAGAACTTATGAAAGAGGGGTAGAGAACGAAACATTAGCTTGTGGAACCGGTATCGTAGCAACTGCATTGATATTGAATGCTAATAAAAAAGTCAATCCGCCAATTGAAATATTAACCAGAGGCGGAGATATACTAACGGTAGACTTTAAAATTGCTGATCAAAAAATTGAAGCGTTGTCGTTGGTTGGTCCGGCAAAAATAATTTTCAAGGGCGAAATTACAATTTAATAAAGGAGATACATGAGCAGAGTAATTTTTTCAATTCGTTATAATGTTTTTCCAGAAAGAAGGGAAGAATATTTAGATGTAGTCCGCGAGTTAAAGAATTTAGTTAAGGCAGAAGGATTAGAAAATTATTCGGTTTATGAACAGAAAAATAAACCAAACAGTTTTGAAGAAGTATATTTATTTAATTCACAAGAAGCTTTTGAAAATTTTGATGACAACCAGGATGAAAGAACCGATATATTGATGACTAAACTTTCCGATATGATTAAAGAACAATCAACCCAGTACACAACGTTGATTGAAGTAAACAATAGTTGATTTCGATATTATATTAATTACCTACCTAATTGATTTGGTGATCAATGTTTGAGTATGCTGGCGCTATACATATCCATTCTATATTTTCCGATGGTTCAGGAGAAGTGAAAGAAATTGCCGGGTTCGCTAACGAATCCGGTTTGGATTTTATTATTCTCACAGATCATAATACGTTACGTGCTCTCAACGAAGGTTACGAAGGGTGGTACGGTGATACGCTGCTTTTAGTAGGTTATGAGATAAATGATAAAGAGAACAAGAATCATTTATTAGCACTTGGTGTAAATGAAACTTATTCTACACGTCTCCCGGCAAAGGAATATGTAAGATTAGTAAAGGAAGCCGGTGGTCTGGGTTTTATCGCACATCCGCATGAAAAAAGAAATTCGATGGAGAAACATCCTCCATATCCATGGATTGAGTGGGATACAGAGGACTTCACCGGTATCGAAATTTGGAATCATATGTCCGAGTGGATGGAAGGATTAACCGAGCAGAATAAGTATAATTATTTCATTCACCCTTTAAAATCGGTTACAACTCCATCAAAAGAAACATTGGGAGTTTGGGATAAACTCAATTTAAAAAGGAGAGTAGTTGGTATTGGTGGTGTTGATGCACATGCTCATAAAGTAAATTTACTCGGTTTTTTTGAAGTGGAGGTTTTCCCGTATAAAGTTTTATTCAAATCGATTCGTACACATATTTTTACTGAAAAAGATTTTAACGATAAAGGAAACAAGCTAAATCTAGAAGTAGCGAAAAAAGAAGTTTATAACTCATTAAGAAGCGGTCATTGTTTTTTCTCTAATTATTATTATGGAGATGCAAAGGGATTTAATTTTCTTGCTGAAGATGGATCAAAAAGTTATATGATGGGTGAAACAATCCCTTTAAGAAATAATCTCAAACTTAAAACTGTTATCCCCGGTACCGGTGGAAATATAAAGTTATTACGAAACGGTGAGGTTATTTCTTCTTTAGATGGTTCTGAATTACAATTTGATGTAAAAGATAAAGGTGCTTATAGGGTGGAAGTATACATAGAGAATAATGCATGGATTTTTTCAAATCATATTAGAATAGGTCTGTAATATTTACTAAATTTTCCGCCGTATTTTTTGAAATTTAATAAAAAGAGGTTAATGTGTTAACAGCGAAAAAGCGAATTAGCAAGAAAGAGATTAAACAAGATAAACTTGTTACATCATATTATAAGTTTCAAAATTACTTTTTAGCTAATCAGGCAAAATTTTTGATTGGAATTGCAGCCGTGGCACTTGTAGTTATTGCGGTAATACTAATTTCTAATAAGCGATCTAATGATAATCTAACCGCATCTAATTTATTATCGAAAGTAATTCCCCTTTATGAAAACGGATCGTATTTAAATGCCGTAGACGGCGATCCAAAAAATAACATACAAGGTTTGAAAGAGATTGTAGAAAATTATGGTAGTACCGAACAAGGCGAAACTGCAAAGATCTACCTGGCTAATTGTTATGTTCTTTTAGGTAAACTTGACGATGCATATGAACAGTTTGATGATTATTCGGGCAGTAACCCATTGTTTATAGCTGCATCAAAAGCCGGTGAAGCAGCTTACTATGAAAATAAAAAAGAATTCGAAAAAGCTGTTGACCTTTATAAAGAAGCAGCAAAAATTTCAATCAGCAATCCTTCTAATCCGGAATATCTTCTAAAAGCCGGAATCAATCTTTTGCAATTAGATAAAAAAGAAGAGGCATTAAAAATCTTTCTGGATATTAAGAAAGATTTTAAAACCTCATATGTTGCTCAAGATGTTGAAAGATATATTGTTATAGCGGAAAGTTGATTTTTAGTCTGATTTTTGAATATATCTTTCCTTGATTTTATAGGAATGGGTACCTATATTTTCACCCCGACTGTGTGTGTGTTGTTGTAATTGAGGGCTTTATAGACTTTATAGCCAAACTTCCATTTCCTCTTTCTTTTTAAAACACCACCGGTAAATTATTAAATGTTCTTTTTTGAATTAGCAACTAATCGTTGGTAGGCATGGATATAAATTTACTCAAGAAACTAATTAAGATGGTTGAGCAAAGTGAAATCACCGAATTCTCGGTTCAAGAAGGTGAATTGAAAGTTAAAATTTCAAAAAATTCACACGGCTCATCTAACATAAGTTTACAGCCAGTACCTGAAATTAATAGACAAATCGTCAACTCACCAATAAGTACAGATACAATTGCAGTAACAACAGCAAAACCGACCGAGCCGGTTCAAACCAATTTACATGAAATTAGATCACCTATTGTAGGCACATTTTATAGGGCGCCAGCTCCGGATGCCGATCCATATATACAGGTTGGTAGTATGGTTTCGCCGGGTACGGTATTGTGTATTGTAGAAGCGATGAAACTTATGAATGAAATTGAAAGTGATGTTAGCGGTAAGATAGTTAAAATTCTTGTAGAGAATGCATCGCCCGTTGAATACAATCAACCGTTATTTATAATTGAAACTTAGTGTTTCCTTAATCTGAGAGGTTATTTTGTTCAAAAAAATTCTAATAGCCAATCGTGGGGAAATAGCACTAAGAATTATCCGCACTTGTAAAGAACTTGGCATTCAAACCGTTGCTGTTTACTCGGAAACAGACCGTGATTCGTTGCATGTAGTATTTGCAGACGAAGCTGTTTGTATTGGCCCTTCGCAGAGTTCTGAAAGTTATCTTAAAATTCCCAGTATTCTTTCTGCCGCTGCAATCACCGGTGCAGATGCAATTCATCCCGGTTACGGATTTTTAGCAGAGAATGCAAACTTTAGTGAGATCTGCGCAGAATCGAATATTAAATTTATTGGTCCTTCTCCTCAATCGATACGCAGTATGGGTGACAAAGCATTCGCAAAAGAAACCATGAAAAAAGTGGGTGTTCCGGTTGTACCCGGAAGTGAAGGTGTTGTAGCAACTGTTGATGAAGCGAAAAAGATTGCATTAGAAATCGGCTACCCGGTTATGCTTAAAGCGTCAGCCGGCGGCGGCGGTAAAGGGATGAGGATTGTTTGGGAAGAAAAAGATCTGGAAAAACTTTTTCAAACTGCAAGCACTGAAGCTCAAGCTGCTTTTGGTGTTGCCGATCTCTACTTAGAAAAATTTATCGAAAACCCACGGCATATAGAAATTCAAATCGTTGGCGATCGATTCGGGAATGCTTATCATTATGGCGAAAGAGATTGTTCTATACAAAGACGCCACCAAAAACTAATTGAAGAAGCACCCTCGACTATTGTCACGCCGGAAATGAGAAATAAAATGGGGGAAGCTGCTCTTCTGGGTGTTAATTCGGTTAATTATGAAGGAGCCGGTACAATTGAATTTCTTGTTGATAAATATTTAAACTTTTACTTCATCGAAATGAATACAAGAATTCAAGTAGAGCACCCGGTAACCGAGATGGTTCAGAACTTGGATTTGATAAAGCAGCAAATTTTAGTTGCTGCCGGGGAAAGAATTGAGAACCTACCAAAGGAACCAAAAGGACATGCTATTGAATTCCGTATTAATGCCGAAGATCCCGGAAATAATTTTAGACCGTCTCCAGGTAGAATAGAGTATTTACACTTCCCGGGTGGATTTGGTGTAAGGATCGATTCTCATGTTTACAATGATTATGTAATACCTCCGTATTATGATTCACTGATTGCAAAGATGATAGTTTGGGGTACTGATAGAAAACACGCGATAGCAAGGGCTAAACGTGCATTTGACGAGTTTAATGTTGAAGGAATAAAAACTACTATACCATTTCATAAAAGAGTTCTCGAAAACGAAAAATTTATCGAAGGAAACTTCGATACATCATTCATAGATCAACATTTAAATCAATTAATGAGGGAGTCATGAACATTCCGGCAAATTTAAAGTACACAAAAGACCATGAATGGCTCAAAGTTGAAGGCAACATTGGAGTAATTGGGATTACTGATTTTGCGCAAGGTGAACTTGGAGATATCGTTTATATCGATATTAATCCTGATTTAGCAGAAATAAAACAAGGTGAATCATTTGGTACTATTGAAGCTGTTAAAACCGTAAGCGATATGTATGCACCGGTTGACGGTAAGATAGTTGAGATTAATAAAAAACTGAATGATGATCCGCAGCTTGTTAATTCCGATCCTTACGGTGAGGGATGGATTGTGAAAATTGAATTGACCGATTCCAGTCAAATCGGTTCGTTGTTAGATTCATCTGCCTATCAAGCTCAACTTGGCCAATAGTTTAAATAAATAAATTATATCGGGGCAAAACTCATTTTGGGTTTTGCTTCTTATTTTAAAATACCTCGAAAGATTATGTACCATTCACAAAAAATTTTAATTCTTGATTTTGGTTCGCAGTATACACAATTGATTGCCAGGAGAATCAGGGAATCCCAGGTTTATTCGGAAATTCATTCTCATAATTTCCCGATTGAAAAAATAATAGAGGAAAAGCCGAAGGGAATAATTCTATCCGGCGGACCAATGAGTGTTTATGATGATGGTTCTCCAAACGTATCAAAACAAATTTTTGAACTTGGTATCCCGGTGTTAGGAATTTGTTACGGTTTACAATTGATTGCCCAGCATCACGGAGGTAAAGTTGAACCGGCAGCCGATAGGGAATATGGTAAAGCTAATTTGCAGATTACTCAAAGAGATTCACTACTGAAATCCGTTGATGATTCTATCGTTTGGATGAGTCATGGCGACTATTTGACCAAAATACCGGAAGGGTTTGATGTAACATCAAAAACAGTAAATTCTCCTTTATGTTCTTTTTCAAACGAAAGAAAGAAAATTTACGGGCTGCAATTTCACCCCGAAGTAGCGCACACTAAACAAGGCAAAAAAATATTAGATAATTTCTTATTTAATATTTGCGGTTGTAAACCGGATTGGACTTCATCAAATTTTATAGCCCAGGAGATTAAAGAAGTAAAAGAAAAAGTTGGGAATAAAAAAGCTATATGTGCATTAAGCGGCGGTGTCGATTCATCGGTTGCAGCAATTCTATTTAGCAAAGCAATTAATGATAACCTTATATGTATTCATGTAGATACCGGCTTGATGCGTAAAAATGAAAGTGTAAACATCATAAGTATGTTTGAGCAAAATTATAATTTGCACATTATTCATATCGATGCGGCTGATATATTCCTTTCGCGTTTGATGGGTGTTATCGATCCCGAAAAAAAGAGAAAAATTATCGGCAACACTTTTATAGAAGTTTTTGAAAAGGAAGCAAAAAAATTTCCCGATGCGGAGTTTTTAATTCAAGGAACTCTTTATCCCGATGTTATTGAATCGGTATCGGTTAAAGGTGCTTCGGCTACGATAAAAACACATCATAATGTTGGCGGCTTGCCTGAAAAAATGAATTTGAAATTGATTGAACCTTTTCGGGAGTTATTTAAAGATGAAGTACGGGCAATCGGAAGAGAACTTGGATTACCGGAAATTTTTATTAAGCGTCATCCGTTTCCAGGTCCCGGGTTAGCAGTGCGTGTACTTGGCGAAATAACTAAAGAAAGATTGGACATTTTGCGCGAAGCCGATGAGATTTATATTAATGAGCTTCATCAGTTCAAAATTTACGATAAGATATGGCAAGCTTTTGCTGTTTTGTTACCGGTGCAGACTGTTGGAGTTATGGGTGATTCGCGCACATACGAGAATGTTGTTGCATTGCGTGCAGTTACATCTACAGATGGAATGACAGCCGATTGGTTTAGATTCGATCATGATTTCTTAGAAAGTGTGTCGAATAAAATTATTAGATCTGTACGCGGTATTAACCGTGTTGTTTATGATATTAGTTCAAAACCTCCTTCTACCATTGAGTGGGAATAGCTAAAATCATGGAGGAATTATTTCTAAGGTAAAAGAACTTCCATTAGATGATAGACCTCGTGAAAAACTTTTATTGAGAGGTCCGCAAAGTTTATCGGATGCCGAATTAGTTGCCATACTTTTACGCACCGGCACAAAAGGTAAAAGTGTGATTGAAATTTCACAAGACTTGATAAAAAAGTACAACAATTTAAATGTTCTAGCTTCACAATCAATTGATGCAATTAAAAAATTTGCCGGCATTGGTAAAGATAAAGCCGCTGCATTGATAGCCGCGTTTGAGATCAGCAGACGTGCGGATTTTCAAAAGAAATGGTCATTCAACAAAAAAATTACTTCACCTTC
>DYJK01000093.1 GCA_020723165.1 Melioribacter roseus
TCACTGACATTTCTATGGAGTTTTAATTACTGACATTTTTAAAGAGTTACTACAAAAG
Source organism: Melioribacter roseus (assembly GCA_020723165.1). Classification (GTDB taxonomy): domain Bacteria; phylum Bacteroidota; class Ignavibacteria; order Ignavibacteriales; family Melioribacteraceae; genus DYJK01. The sequence continues at coordinate 59 of DYJK01000093.1, forward strand.
TATATTGGACATCCTATCATAAATTGTAGAATAAACGATTGGGAAAGATGACAGAAAAATAGATGGGTTTTATACAAAAACCGCTTCATTTGCTCTCCGGTTTAACCTTTTACTTTTTCAGTAAGATTTTCCCCGCTACTCATTATTAGGAAATTTGATTTGTTAAAACAACATTTTTTTAACGAAAAAATGCCACTTATTTATGTCACAGAAGTTTTCTTTTTTCGCTTTTATATGCTTCCGGTTAAAATATATACCTTTCATTTATTAAAATAATAATAACGAGGTTACTAAATTGATAATTGAAACGCGGTCATCAACTATTATTTTTTTTGGGAAATAAAACCTAAGGGATGTTATAAGTGGTCATGCCGACTTGAAGAGCAGAAACAATTTGGAATGTTTTTGAGATCGGTACAAAAGGATTAATTTTTTTTTGTATGGCGAATCGGTGATTCGCCCGGTTGTTGTAACACAGATTAGAAATCTGTGTTACAGCTTATAAGTAATATCTCATAATCGGTCGTGTTTCTGAGCGGCGGGCTACTTCTTCAAACCCGGCTTTGCGGAATGCAGAAGCAAAACCGGTCCATGCAAATGCTGAAGGCATGTTGCTATTTTTCGGTTCAACCGGGTAACCTTCTACAATTTTTCCTTTCTTCTTTTTTACATACTTAACAACTTCTTTTAAAATTTCCGGTGTGAATCCTTTTTTTCTGTAAGAAGGGTTCATATAGAAGCATACAATCGACCAAACTTTTTGTTCATCAACCCTTTTTAGTATGCGCGAATTATCTAATACCGGGAAATCTTCACGCGGTGCAACCGAACACCAGCCAATAATTTCTTTATCGTAGTAAATCAGCAAACCGGGTACAATCCCATCCTTGACAATCTTCTTAATTTTCTTTTTGTTGCTGGCACCTTTGCTTTTGTTGTATTCGGATCTTTTAAGCCGCCACCACATACACCAGCAGCCTCCGCATGCACCTTTTGTGCCGAAGAGATTTTCGAAATCTTTCCAATTCTTTTTTGTTAGCGGAAAAATTTTAAGATTAGTTTTACTTTCCATTGGGCGCAGAATTTTAGTTGTTCAAAAATGTGATTCTGAAAGTAGAACCCTTTCCTTTTTGGGTGGTTACTTTAATTTCGGCATTGTTGAGATCGGCATATTTTTTTGTAAGCGCGAGCCCCAATCCATTGCCCTCAAAATTTCTTGTGTAGCCCTTCTCTTCTTTCGAAAAAGGTGTAAAGAGCAGCGGCATATAATCCTCGGAAATCCCGATTCCGGTGTCAGTCACATCTACGTATAAGCAATTACGCGGATCGCGGTCAATTGTAATTCCCACTTTGCCGGTGCTGGTGTATTTAAATGCATTATCGATTAAATGATAGAATATTTGATTTACAGAATATTCATCGGCATTAACCGAAGTATTTTCAGTTGCTTTCTTAAAATCGAATTTAAGTTTCTTTTGCTGGGCAACGGCATTGTAACTGAAACAGAGCTTCTCTATAATATCTTTGTTTATATCAATTCTTCTCGGACGCAGACTATACTGCCCGGTCTGGAGCTCGGACATGTTGATGATTAGTTCTATCGTTCTCATGATTCGTTTCCCTTCCTCGCTAATAACATCGAAGCCGGTATTAAGTTCGTCATCAACTTTATCATGGAGTTCTTCTTTCATCATACTTATAAAACTGAGTATTACGTTCAACGGAGTTCTTATTTCGTGGGACATTTGAGATAAGAATTCGGATTTAAGTTTATCCGATTGCTCGGCTCTTTCCTTTGCGGTGATTAATTCTTCTTCAGCTTTCTTTTTCTCGGTAATATCTTCTACCGAGCCTTCGTAATATACCGGGTTATCATCATTATCTCTTACTAATCTTGCACTTTCGCGCATATAGAGAGGTGTGCCATCCTTCTTTTTCCATAATGATTCAAATCCAAAAACGCGGCCCTTTTGAGAAAGTAATTTCTGAAACTCCGCCCTTGTTGCCGGGTTGAAGTAAGTATCTTTTGCATTTAGGTTTGTGACTTCCTCAAACGATTCATAACCGAGCATCTTAAGCATTGTCGGGTTAGCCATTAATATTTTGCCGTTAATGGATGTGCGGTATATACCAATGGTTGCGTTTTCGTATAATCCTCTAAACTGAAGTTCGCTTTGGCGTAATGCTTCTTCTGATTTTTTTCTTTCGGTAATGTCTTGTTTGATCGCTACAAAATAATTTATTTGTCCGGATGAGTCTTTAACCGGGGTAATTGTAATCTCTTCGTTATAGTTGGTTCCGTCTTTTCTTCTATTGATCAATTCGCCGTGCCAGAATTCTCCGCTTACGGCGGTCTTCCACATAAAATCGTAAACTTCAGAAGGAAAGTCCGGCGCTTTAAGGATGTCTAAAGTTTTTCCAACTAATTCATTCAGTGCGTAACCGGTAAGTTTTGTGAAAGAAGAATTACACCAGATAACTTTTCCTTCATGATCCATGATAACGATACCGTTTACGGCTGCTTCGAGTGCGTTACTCTGCAAAGCTATCTGGTCTTCAACAGATTTTTGTTCTGTAATGTCACTTATAAAACCTTCGAGTGCAATCAATTCATCTTGTTCGGAATAAACACCCACACCTTGTTCCCAGACCCATTTTTCAAAACCGGCTGCCGTATTGATGCGGTAAACTAACTGGTAAGGTCGCCGTTCTTCAACCGCTTGCTGGATTGTATTCCAAACTTTAAGTCTATCGCTTGGATGAATGATATTTGTAAAAGAAATAGTTTTATTGTTAACGAAATCGCTCGATCTGTATCCGGTCATTTGAAGAGATTTATCGCTTATGAACTCCATTGTCCATGAGCTATCATTTTTGCAGCGGTAAACCATACCGGGAAGATTTTGAATTAACGTGGAAAATTGTCGCTGAGCTTCTTGAAGAGCCGCTTGGGCGCGTGTGGTTTTGTGTAATCCTTTTTCAAGTGTGATACTTGCGTCTTCTATTTTACGTACATACGTATCTTTCTGTTTTTTGTATTTGTAATAGACATACGTAGTTATAAAAGAAAATAAAATGCAAAAAGCCGATAATGAGAATAATGTTATTCTGAATATTGTGTCTTCCGATTTTTGTAATTGAGAAACGTATGCTTCAATATCATCCGTTTTATTATTTATTGCTGAAAAAATATTATTCCAATAGATAAAAGATTCCTGGTTAATAGATTTTCGTGATTGTACAAGTTTGCCGGATTCGCCGCGGAATTCTAGTATTAATACCTGGAGTTCCTGGGCTGATTGTTTCAGCAGTGCATCGCTTACCGGGATTGAAAGAAAACTTGTTTCATCTTTTTCTGCAAGCAGTTTAGTTGTGCGGTTTTCAGCAATATCTAAATCTTGCCACGCATCCTGGATATAGGTTATTGTTGTATCTTCAAAACTTTTTAAGAAATTTGTATGGGCAAACGAAACATAAGTTTTAATCTCTAATGATGTTCCCTTAAAGTTGGTAGAAATAAAATTCAGCTTCTGTGCGGTTAACAGAGTAAATAATACTGTTGCAGCGAGTAGTACACCGGCAAACAATATCAGGTAATAAGCAATTGATGTTACCGGTGATATTCTGTCTTTATGAGACATTTATGAAATCCATAGTTATTTATAATAAACCACGTAACCATACGGCTCAAGATTAAAATTTTGTTCCGGTGATAAAGTTACAGTTTCTCCGCTGAATAAGTTAGTAAAAGTGCCAGCAATATTCTGATCATCTACCGGAATATTTTTTTGATGCCTTGAGAGATTAAACAGAGCAAAAATTTTATTACCGTCTCTCTCTCGTGTAAAAGAGAAAATAAAAGGATCATTTGCGTTTATCTTCACCATATCGGCACCGGCAGTTCCATTCCATAATGCTTTGTTTTCATGCTTCAGCCAAAAAAGTTTTGTATAGATATTTCTGTATTTGCTCTCCTTCCAAACGATCGGGTCCTTTTCGAAAAAGAGGAGCCGCTTATCCAATCCACCTTCCATGCCAGAATAAACAAGAGGCATTCCTTTAACCAAGCCAGTTATAACTGCAAAAGCTTCCGCAAAATCACCGAATCTTTCCGCATCCGTTCCTTGCCAGGAATTTTCATCATGATTTGTAGTAAACACCATTCGGTAAGAGTCTGCCGGGTAGGTAATTTTTTCATCCAAAAAATACTTGTGAAGATCATCCCCGTTCTTTTGGCTTTCGGCAATACCTACAAACAAATCTTTCAGCTGCCAGTTATATGTCATATCAAAAACTTCATGAAGTTCCGGTTCATGTGCTTCGGCAAGCATAAAGACCGGTTTGACTGCATCAATCCGGGGTTTTGCAAATTTCCAGAAATCGAGTGGTACCATTGCAGCAACATCGCAGCGGTATCCGTCAATATCACACTCTTGAACCCAGTATTTTAAAGCATCGGTCATAAAATCCCAGAGTTCTTTGTTGTCATAATTCAGATCGATTACATCCGTCCAATCAAATGGTGATACAAAATTTCCTTTGTCATCTTTGGTAAAAAATTCAGGATTGGTCTGTGTCCAAACATTATCCCAGGAAGTGTGGTTTGCTACCCAATCAATAATAACATACATACCAAGTTGATGTGCTTTGTTTACTACGTTTTTAAAATCATCGAGACTGCCAAACTCCGGGTTAACAGCTTTGTAATCTTTCACCGAATAATAACTTCCGAGTGTGCCTTTTCTATTTTTGATACCGATCGGGTGAATCGGCATAAACCATAAAATATCTATTCCCATTGCTTTCAGTTCCGGTAAATGATCTGCAAATGCACTGAAAGTTCCTTCTTTTGTAAACTGACGCACGTTCACTTCATATATTGTTGCATTGCGGCTCCATTCTGTATGCGTAACTGATTTTAGAATATTTTCAGAATTGGACGTATCAACAGCACTGCCGCAATTTATAAAAATTGTAGAAACGAAAACCGAAATTAAAAGATAAGTCCATTTGATAAGCTTCGATCGAATAAGTTTATTCATAATGCTTCCTATGTGGGTGGGTATTGTTTATGATCAAATTTACACAATTTTAAAATTAATTAAATTTTTTTTTGGTTATTTTTTACCAATCAATAATAACCGTTATGAAGAAAAGTTTAACCGACCCGGTAATAAAATTTTTTATTTCTGCACTAGGATTAGTGGTTGTACTATTAGTTTTAAAAGAATTGCAGCATATTTTTTTACCGTTTGTTATAGCATACTTTCTATTCTTTATTTTTGAACCGCTCAACGAACTTCTCTCAAAAATTAAAATACCACACGGCATTTCAATTTTTTTAAATATACTTATTATGCTGACATTTATCTGGGGAGCTTCCAGGATAATTATTGATGCGTTTGTTCAATTCAGTTACCAGCTTCCAACTTTTGAAGGTAAACTAAATCATATTGTGAGCATAACAGCTAAATCATTTGGTATAAAAGATGAAACGTTTACCAAATTCAATCTATCGAGTATTTTACAGAATTATGATTACGGCGGTTTGGCATCTGGACTTTTTGCATCTACGATAGATCTTTTTACCTACATATTTTTGATATTGTTCTTTTTCATTTTCATCAGCAGCGGTCACGGAAAAATTGTTGAAGCAATACGGTTACGTTTTGTTGAAAAGGGTGTAAAGTCAACTATTAAAAAAATTAAGAAAGAATTGAAAGATCACGAAGACGAAGAACACCAGGCAGCGGATGAAGATATTGCATCTATGACCATTCAGCGTGAAATGAAGCTGCAAAAAACTTTTAAAGATATTACCGAGCAGATTCAAAAATATATTGTTACCAAATTCTTAATAAGTCTGCTTCTTGGTATTGTCGTTGGTATTGTATCGTGGGCTTTTGGAATAAAGTTTTTTATTGTATGGGCAGTTCTTTCAATTTTATTGAATTTTATTCCTAACATCGGCTCTGTGATTGCAGTACTCTTTATTTCATTAATGGCATTAATTCAATTTGAATCTTTCAGTTATGCGTTGTTCGTAGCTTCAACATTAATATTGATTCAAAATCTTATTGGTAATCTTTTAGAACCTAAAATTTTCGGTAACAGATTAGGATTGAATCCGCTTGTTATTTTACTTTCATTAATGTTGTGGGGATATTTATGGGGAATAATAGGAATGCTTCTATCGGTACCTTTAACAGCGGTGCTCAAAATAATCATATCTAATTCTACCTCCAAAAACATGCGTTTTATAACCAATTTGATGAGTAATTAAACACTTCAGTCTTCCGGAAGAACAAGAATTATTTTGCTAATGCGGACACACTCTATTTTTATTATATTTAAATCAATTGAAAAAAATAATATGTATAATAAAAGAGTAAGAAGAAGAACGGTTGATGATTCATGTTGGGCAGTTGCTACCCCTATTTGATAGGGCTAGAGGAAAGTCCGAACTCCGCAGAACAAGGTGCCGGGTAACACCCGGGGGCATTGTAACGCAAGTTCAAAGTCACGGAAAGTGCCACAGAAAAGATACCGCCCTGAACTAGTTGAAGGGTAAGGTTGAAAAGGCGAGGTAAGAGCTCACCGTCCTTAAAGTAATTTAAGGAGCTGGGCAAACCCCACCTGGTGCAAGGTCAAGCAGAAGGGTTCCCGAGTTTTCTCGGGACAAGGTTGTTCGCCTTGAATATCTGCCGAAAGGCAGAAAACCTTCGGGTGGACCGCTGGATTCCGGTAGTAATGCCGGAACGAGATAAATGACTGCTGTCCCGGTTTTTAAAAATCGGGAAAACAGAATTCGGCTTACATACATGATTCATCACGGTGTTCTTCTTCAAATTGACACCATGCTAAAAAACCGCTGGAAGTTAAAAGAAGCACCGGACGAAAAACTCGTCCTTGCACTTGCAGATAGTCTTAATATTTCCAACGCACTTGCAAGTTTATTAATCCACAGAGGTATAACAAATTTCTTCGAAGCCAAAACCTATTTCCGCCCTTCCTTAGATTCTTTGTTTGATCCCTTTCTTATGAACGGGATGCACGAAGCATCTATCCGTGTAATCAATGCAATTACCGGCAACGAAAAAATTTATGTGTACGGGGATTATGATGTTGACGGTACATGTTCCGCTGCATTGATGTATATGTTCCTAAAGGAACTTGGTGCGAATGTTAATACATATATACCAAACCGGCTTACCGAAGGTTACGGTATTTCTACACAGAGTATCGATTATATTAAAGAACAAGGAACAAGTTTAATTATTTCGGTTGACTGCGGAATAACTGCTGTTGAAGAAATTGATTATGCCAATACACTGGGTATCAATACAATAGTCTGTGATCATCACCAGCCAAAAGAGCAATTGCCTAATGCTTTGGCAATATTGGATCCGATAAAACCGGGATGTAATTACCCGTTTAAACATTTATCCGGCGCCGGTGTTGCTTTCAAACTCGCAAGCGCAGTTGGTGCAAGAATCGGCAAGAAAGATATGGCATTAAAATATCTTGATCTTGTTGCACTTGCCGGAGCTGCCGATATCGTTCCTCTTGTTAGCGAGAACCGGATTTTAGTTAGAGAAGGATTGGAAATAATTAATACGAATCCGAGACCCGGTATTGAAGCATTGATAAAAAGTGCACGTATGGAACCGGGTAATTTAACAGCCGGACAAATTGTGTTTACCATTGCACCGCGTGTTAATGCCGTTGGAAGATTAGGCGATGCAAACCGTGCGGTCGAACTTTTTACGACCGATAATCCTCAAAAAGCAACGGAGCTTGCGCAAGTACTGGAAGATGAAAACACAAAGCGGAGAACGATTGACGAAGCAACTTTTTCTCATGCTGTCGATCTTGTTGAATCAACAATTAATATTGAAACAGATCTTGGGATAGTTTTACATGACAACTATTGGCACCCCGGTGTTATAGGAATTGTAGCATCGCGCCTTGTCGAAAAATTTCATAAACCAACCGTTATGCTTACAACAATCGATGGTGTAGCGAAAGGATCTGCAAGAAGTATCCCCGGATTCAATATTTATGATGCATTACTTGAATGTGAAGATTTACTGCTGCAATTCGGGGGGCACGAAGCGGCAGCCGGTCTTGCCGTAGAAATTAATAAACTGGAATTTTTCCGCGAGCGGTTCAATTCTATATTAAAAAGAAATATGAAGGAAGAACAAATACTCCCCGAAATTTCAATTGATTCGAAAATTTCTTTTTCGGAAATCTCTCCAAAGTTTATCCGAATACTCGATCAATTTGCTCCTTTTGGCCCGGGCAATATGCGTCCGGTATTTTTGAGCGAAAATGTTTCAGTAGTCTATCAACCCAAGATTGTCGGCTCGAATCACCTTATAACATGTTTGAAGCAAAACGGCAACGATAAGATTTTTGATACAATCGGTTTTAATTTAGGTTCATTCGTTGATGTTATTGATAAGAATAAAAATTTAGTAGATATCGTCTTCACAATTGAAACGGTAAATAAAGACGGAAGATCGTTTCCGCAAATACGATTGAAAGATATTACTGTTAAGGAAACAAATAACGGAATAAAATAATTCTTTACGGAGGAATTTTATGTCCGGTCATTCAAAGTGGGCAACGATTAAAAGAAAGAAAGCCGCGGCTGATGCTAAAAGAGGAAAGATGTTTACGCGGCTCATCAAAGAAATTACAATTGCTGCACGCCATGGCGGCGGCGACCCCGATGGAAATCCAAGATTAAGATTAGCTGTTGATAACGCAAAAGCAGCAAATATGCCGGCCGATAATATTGAGCGTGCAATTAAAAAAGCTACCGGCGAACTTGAAGGTGCACAGTACCACGAAGTTTTGTATGAAGGATACGGATCGGGTGGTAGCGCAATTATGGTTGAAGCGGCAACCGATAATAAAAATAGAACTACCGCCGAGATGCGTCACATCTTTTCAAAATATCACGGTACAATGGGGGAATCAAACTCCGTTACATGGATGTTCGAACGAAAAGGAATTGTTACTGTTAAGAGAAATGGGAAATCCGAAGACGAAATGATGGAACTGGTCATTGATGCCGGCGCTGATGACCTGGTAACAGAGGATGAATATTTTGAAGTTAAAACTTCTGTTGAATCTTTTGAATCGTTGAGGAAATTTCTTGCCGGAAAAAAGTTGGAAATTGAAAATGCTTCGCTTCAATGGGTCGCAAAAAATCATCATTCAATTAACGGTGAGCAATCAGAGCAATTAATGAAATTGATTGAGGCATTGGAAGAATGCGATGATGTTCAGAACGTTTTTACTAATGCAGATTTTGTTGACTGAGAATAAATTACTGTTTTTCTCTGTGAATCTCTGAGCCTTTCCGCTATAAAACAGCGGGTAAACTCGGTGGAACTCTGTGTAATAAAGTTGATCTTTTTATTTCACGGAGAAAATATTTTACGAATTAGAAGAGATATTAAATGCGGATACTTGGTGTTGACCCCGGAACTCTTTTTACCGGTTACGGAATAATTGAGTACGATAGAAATGAAATAACCCACATTTTTTCCGGTGTTATAAATATACCGGCAACAAAAAGTTTTGCACCCCGTCTTCAAAAAATTTACGATGAGCTTAATACAATAATAAAAAAATTCAAACCCGATGAGTTTGCACTCGAAACAGCTTTCTACGGAAAAAATGTTCAATCTGCATTAAAGATTGGTTACGCAAGGGGAGTTTCATTGTTGGCAGCTGCACATAATGGACTTCATATCAAGGAATACTCACCACGTGAAATAAAAAAATCTGTAGTGGGCAACGGCGCTTCTTCAAAAGAGCAAGTTCAATTCATGGTAAAAAAGTTGATGAACATTAATAGAAAGAAGATTAAGTTTGATGAAACAGATGCACTGGCTGTAGCAGTGTGCCATGCATTCAAGATTACATCTCTGCCTTCTAAAAGAAAGAGCAGAAATTGGAAGGAATTTGTGGAAGCAAATCCGGATAGGATAATTAAGTAATACTCACATTTTTTGTTAAATAAAGAAATCAAAATGTTGGATTTCATTCATGATCGGTTACCTAAAAGGAAAAATAGTTTCTAAGAAACCAACAAAAATAATTCTGGATGTTGGTGGTGTTGGATATCTCGTAAACATTTCGATTAGCACGTTTGAAAAGATTGCCGATAAAGAAGAAACGGCATTATTCACCTACCTTGCTGTTAAAGAAGATGCACTTGATCTGTATGGATTCTATACAATTGCCGAAAAAGAAATGTTCGAAATGCTAATTAGTGTAAGCGGCATAGGGCCGAAGACCGCGCAAAGTATTTTATCGGGTATACAAATCAACGATTTAAAAGAAGCGCTAAAAACCGGTAACATTGCACGAATAATTTCAGTGCCGGGAATCGGAAGAAAAACAGCCGAACGTATGATGGTTGAACTGCGCGACAAAGTTGAATCGCTTGCTGAAGGCGGAGAAGAAGTTTTTGCCGGCTCTTCGGGAATTCGAAGTGATGCAATCACAGCCTTGGTTAACCTTGGCTATAATCAAAAAATAGCCGAACGAATTGTTAGAGCTGTTTTAGACCGCAACCCTAATATTGCAATCGAAGATTTGATCAAGGAAGCTTTAACTAGTTTGAATAAATAGACCTTCTGAATATATCAAACGATAAAAACCAATCTAATTCACTTGTTGCTTTTAAATTGCCTGAATTGTAATCATTATAAATTTTTCTGATTTTATTGTAATCATAGAAAGAACATTCTTTCACTGATTTTGAATTTACTAAATCGTTTACAAATTCTTTAATGTGTGAGAGAAATAATACTGGCTGGTTGATTTGGTAATTACTTCCATTAAATCTATTTGAAACTAAGCTCCACAATCTTGTTTGAAAAGTATTAAGAAAATAGGGGTGGGAAGTATTACCTTTCACAAGTTGGTACTTAGACAATCTATCGTTGTTGTCGCTAATAATTTTTCTGAATAACCGGGCATCTTTTCTTATTCTTATAGGAATAGAAATTAAAGATTGCAGTAGAGATAACTGTGTAAATGGCATATATGATTTTACTATAGAATCAATGCGCGATTGTTCATGTCCATAATAATTTGGAAGACGTGTTTTGATGGCAAACAGATCAAGCCAGTTTTCAATTCCTATATCTTCTATCAATGGCAGTTCGTTGAAAATATTTTCTATTTGTTCATAACAACCAGCAAGCATAATGTTCTTGATCTCATCATTAAAAATATCTGCTCTATGAAAAGTTAAATGCGGCAAAACAAAATTAAAGTTTTTTTTAATAAGCGATCTTCTACCTTTCAAAAGAAGCCGGTAGAAAAATTCTCGGCGCCACAGTTCGCCAAAACCACCGTCAATAATTATGATGTTGTTGAGATCTTGTAATAATTTATAATTATTTAATTGAAGTATGGCGGAAGCTGAGCCATTTACAATTGTTTCATTAGCATAATCAGTTAGTTCATGAATACAGTCTTGTACAGATGGTAGCGATCTGTTTAAATTTTGATGGGTAATTCTTAAATCATTAACGATTCTATTTGCTGTGATGAAATCGGGGTGACCGTTATCTCCGAAAGTATGTGTTTCCCAATTCTCTTTGTTAGAATTTTTTAACATATAAGATAAGATTACACGAGAATCCATTCCCCCCGATAAGCTTAATGCAGTTCTAAAATTATTTGCTGTTGGTAAAGAAATTATTTCGTTCAGTTTTTCCGAGAATATATACGAAGATTTATTTTGTTTAGAATTAGTATATGTGAAAGAAGAATTACCCTTTTCGATTTTGTATTCGAGAGAATGTAAATTTATTTTCATGGCAGTGCCGGCTATAACGCGTATAATATTTTCAAGCACGCTATTTGTAGAAATTTGATTAAACAAAAGCCATCTGCTTCCAAATTCCTTAAAGTTTATTTTTGTAATGACAGATTTTGCAAGCCAATCAATCCTTGTAGAAAATATTATTGTATTACCAACTTGTGAAAAATAAATATCTCTCAATCCAAGCCGGTCAGTTATAATTTCGAAATTTGATTGGTTCCATTTAAGAATTATGTAATGTCCTTCGAGATTGGACGGCTGATAGGCACTGTTTAAAAATCTTTCCCAGATGGCGTTATTTAAAATTTTAAAGCCGTTATTTGTTTTTAGAAAAGCAAAACCAACAGCAAGCCAACAGTTATCAGAACAACCGGTATCATGATTTGAAAAAATATTTTTTTCGGTACCACCTACACAAATACTAATATTTTTTTTGTGAATGATTTTGAGAGCGCGGTCTTTAATTTCATCCGGGAAAGTAATTTGTTGTCGATTGGGATGTATTATTCCGTATATCCAGCTCATAAATACTATTGTGAGTAATAGATGTTATTAATATGAAAAAAATAGCGGAGGTATGAAAGTCAAAAATATTTGTGCCTCCGCACCACTGCGGTTAATTTGTTTTACCACAATGGCACAGAGGTACTGTGTTAATTATTAATCACAATTTTATGTTTGCCTTCTAATTTTTTGCCGGTGTGTTTTTCGTACATGTCTAAATATTTCTTGTGAAGCTCCGGTGATAATTTTTCGCCATTCACTTCCATCTTTTTCTCAGAAAGGTATAACTGGTCAATATCATCGCCATCTTTAACTATTCCGTCTTTTACTAATTCGTCTTTTGCTTCTTTCATAAAAGCACCAAACTTTTCCATTTCTTCTCCGAATACTTTCATCTCTTCACCGAAGTTTTTCATATTATCCTTGAATTCATCCATATCCCATTTATGCTCTTTCATATTTTCCCGGAATTCTTCCATGTTAGCTTTAAATTCGTCTTGCCATTCATCCCAATTTTCGTTGTTAAAATGTACTGGAGGAATGGGCGGAATATTAATAGGTGGAATATGAATAGGAGGTATGTGTATTGATGGTACCGGCGGAACATGAAACGATCCGTCTGCAAATTCATTTCCTAATTCTTCCCTTAGCTCACGCATTGCATCGTGAAGTTCGGACATATCATGTTCGGGAATATCGAAATCAAAGTCGAAATCAAAATCATTATCCCATGAGTGAGATTCAGTTTTGTAATCACGCAGCTTGTCTTTATAATCTTTCAATTTTTCCGAGTAATCTTTGAGAAGTTCTTTATATTCTTTTTTCTTGCCCCGGTATTCACTTAATAAAGAATCATATTCATCAGCTCTTTTTTGAATTTTATCTTCGTATTTGTCCAATTTATTTTCAGGAATTTTATCCCCATCAACATAAAGTTCTTCTAATTTGCCGTCGTTAATTTTTGCTTTATACTTTTTGCGGCTTTCACCGTCGCCTTCATAGAACTTTAATGTGCGTTTTCCTTTCTTAAGACTTGTTGTATCGGTTGCCGCAGCATTGTCGCCCTGATCTGATGTGTTGTTTAGATAAATCCACGGATTGGTAAAGCCGGCTTTTACATATGCTTCGTTTTTAGAAGCGTAGGAAGGCGAGTAAAACGCAACTGCCGCTATTGCAATAATTACAAGAGAAAACGCGGCGAACTTTATTCCATACGAAAGTTTGTTTTTATTCCCGTTCATTCTTTTTATCCTCCTAAATAATTGATTTTCATTTCCAACTGCGGCAAGTGCGAATAAAGCACCATTGGTTTTCAATTGCTGAACGTTGTAGAGTGCTTTTGAATAGGTTAGTGAATCGCCGCATAATTCTAATGTTATATCATCACAGCAATCTTCACGCTCGGAGCGGATTACGGAAGAGATCCACCAGGCTGCCGGGTGATAGAATAAAATTGTTTCTGCTAATGTCTGCAATAAGTTAACGAGGAAATCGTAACGTTTGATGTGAGCAAGTTCGTGAGCTATTATTGCCTCAACCTGGTCTTGCGGAAGTCCGCTTATTATACCAACCGGAAGTAATATTACCGGCTTCAAATAACCGATAGCAACCGGCACTTTTATTTTAATCGATTCAAATATTTCAACTTTCGATTTTATTTTTAGCTGCCGTGTAAACTTTTCTACCTGGTCAATCCATTCTTGCGATAGGTGATAAATATTTTTAGTACGTAATCTTTCCATATATAATAATCCACCGACGAATCGTAATGAGAAGATCATCAAACCGAAGAACCAGAGAGTTACAATTAATGAAATGTTAGAAGAAAACAGATCTTCAATTTTTTCGATCAAGCTTTGTGTTGTTGAAGAGCTTTCAAAGTTATTAATTGTATTCAGGGCGATGTTTGTTAACGGCTGCGTGAAATCATTTAATGATGAAACGGTTAAACCATTCCCTGGCTGATATACTTTTGAAAATGTTGCAATTGAAGCAAACAACAATAAAGTTAACGCACCAACAGAAAGATTATATCTAAATATAGAACTTCGCTTGCCGGAAAGTAAAAGAGTTACACCAAGCACCAAGGAAACAATCATTCCTTGCCAGAGGGAGTGGAAGATTGTCCAACCGATTGCTGTTATAATTTCCCGTGGTATAAGTTGATAAATAAAATCCATCATTCACCCCGTTCAATCTTGTTTAAGTAATCGCGGATCTTTTTCAGATCGTCTTTTGAAGTATTTGAATTACCCAAAGCTTGCATTACAAGATTTGCAGCAGAACCGCTGAATGCAGTTTCCAAAAGTTTATCGAGCAAAACTTTTTGAGTATCATTTTGATTGATAGATGCACTGTAAATATGACTTCTTTCGTCTTCGTTTCGTTGTACCAATCCTTTTTCATTCATTATCTGCATAAATTTTAATGTTGTGGTATAACCAACATCTTTTTTTTCATTCAGAATTTCATTAACAACTTTTACAGTAGAGGGACCATTCCGCCAGAGAATTTGCAGAATCTCTAATTCCGAATCGGTTGGTTTTGGAATTTGTTTCTTAGCCATTACATCTCCATTCTTTGAAGATTGAGACGAAGCACTATACGAAAAGTTTCGTAGTTAATATATACGAAATGCTTCGTAGAA
>DYJK01000094.1 GCA_020723165.1 Melioribacter roseus
CACCCGGGGTAATTGAGAGTCATATAACACTTGGCGCATCAAAAATGATTGGCAGCGGTAATGAATTAAGCTTTGCATTTATGTATGCATTGCCTAAAGAAGTTGTTGGTGCAAATCCTCTCGAAGCACCGGGTCAGCAGACTATTGGCTTGAATATGAATCAATGGCAATTAGAAATTGGATACGCATTTAGTTATTAATTAAAATAGCAGCGCAGATTATTAAATCTGCGCTGTATTAAACATTTCAAAATTTTCATTCAATTTATAATGGATTAAAAATTTTTCTAATATTTTATCTCGAACTACACAAATAATTTTAGCTTTAATTTTATCCCTTTCAGAAATTATTTTTGAGACAGCCGGCTCTAATCCTTTACCTTCAAGTTCAAGCGGACCTACTTCATCGATAATTAACCAATCTAAATCTTTTTCGAGACAATCTAACAGAACATTTCTTGCCCATTCAAAAGCAGCATTACTAAAATTAAATTTTCCTATTGATGTTACATTTTTTTTCTGATCCGTTTCTAATTGTTTTAATGTACGGGAAGAGAGGTGATAAATAAACCGTTTATCATTTATAACCGGCTGGAAAACTCCATCAATATTTTTTTGGGAAGCCGCCCAATACATCAACTGTGTTGTTTTACCGGTTTGTATCTTGCCCGATAAAATGTAAATTGGTTTCATTCGATACATCCAATGATAGAAGGAGTACTAAAGAATCTGTCATAAATAACTTTATGCGCCTAACACCTTTTTTATCCGAGGATTTTGTCCAACAGTAATTAACAATGGTTCTAAAGCTAGGGAAGAAATTTGTAATGAAATTAATTTCATCAACATGTTTCAACTTATTCTTTTCGATAAATTTACCTATGAATTGTAAAAGTACCGGGGAGATTATTACAAACCAAACAAAAGAAATTACAATTGAGCGTATTATCATTATCAATATTTGATAGGACTTTGTCATTCCCAATTCATTAGAGAAATAAGAAATAATCATAAGTATAATAGATGCGGTTAATATTATTATCCCCGATGTTCTCTGCCACCATCTTTTGGATCTTCTTTTTTTATCGCGTTCAAAATGCTCTTGAATTTGCTTGTAATCAATATCCTCCCTTCTCATTTTAATTGTTCTTATTTCTAACCAGCTTGGAATTTTCCCGGCTTTGTATCCTATGTAAATACCAAATACTACGTGAACAAGACAATAAAGGGAAGCAATTATTAAGCTAAAACTAACAGTAGGATTTTTTATCCCGATTTGGGAAATAATATAATTGACGAAAAGATCGAAAGCTTCCCAGAATGTTGTGCCGAATAAAACTGTGAGAACAATTAATCTTTGAAATGCAGAAAATAGTAAGGAAAGTAATCCAAGTAAGACTGAAGAAATTTTATTAAATGGCAGCAGTGAGAATAAAATAAAACCAAGTACGCCTTGTAATCCTACGGCAAAGTATGCAGTTAACGGACTGTGCGGGCTGACAAATGCTTTAACTAAAATTACAAGCAGAGTAGATTTTAGAATATTGGTTTTTCTTTCCGAATAATGTGCAATGAGTGTAATAAATATAACAGATGCGCCGCCAATTATTATACCGGTGAACGGGATTTTTAATGCGTGAAGAATACCACCGAAAGCGGATTCGCTGAATGCCCAGATTGCTGTTATTCTCTTTACATCTACAAATTGAATCTTGGGTTCTATATACCTATTCAATAGTAATCACTTAGCTTTCTTTTTTGTTTTTGTAATAGGGACTTTATCGAGAATATCATCCATCCAGCTTAGTACAGCCATTGCAGAAGGGAAACCAATAGTTGGGATTGAAAGTAATGCGACTTGGCGAATCTCTGCTTTGGTAAGTTTAACTTTCAAAGCCTTTTTTACCTGGGAATGAACCGCTCCTTCCATTTTAGAACCGGCTGAAATAGCAAGTTTGACTAATGCTCTCGATTTTTCATCTAATGGTCCTTGTTTGTGTACGGCGTCGCCGAGTGTTTCATATGCAACGGCAATTTCAGGATAATCGCGTATAAATTTTTCGAAGTGTTTAGTAAGATTAGACATTTTAATTTCCTGATCAAAATTTCTTTAAGCAAATTAATTCAAATTAATTGTAGCTGCAATCTAAATATTGAATTAGAAAAGTTAAGTCCATGATTCTATTTTTTACTATTTTTTGAACAAGAAAAATCTTACGAGGTTATATTGACTGTTCTAGTAACTGGAGGTGCCGGGTATATTGGTTCACACTTCGTTAAATATTTAGTGGAAAAAGATTTTAAGGTTATCGTTTTGGATAACCTAAGCCGCGGTTACAAACAAGCTGTTCATCAAAAAGCTGTTTTTGTGAATGCTGATCTACTCGATTACTCCTCTTTATCCAAGGTTTTTATTAATCATAAACCGGAAGCCGTTGTACATTTTGCTGCATTTGCTTATGTGGGTGAATCAGTAGAGAAACCGGACCTTTATTATCAGAATAATGTTGTGGGAAGTTATAATTTGATTAAAGCTTGTGCTGAGAACGGAATAAAAAAATTTGTGTTCTCTTCTACTTGTTCAATTTATGGTAATCCTACAAAGGTACCGATATCAGAGGAGCAGCAATCTAATCCTATCAATCCGTATGCTAATACTAAACTGATTATTGAAATGATGTTGAAGGATTTCGACACATCTTTTGGGATGAAATCCGTTGCGCTAAGATATTTTAATGCAGCCGGAGCTGATCTTAATGGAGAGATTGGTGAAAGCCATAATCCGGAAACACATTTAATTCCATTGGTTCTCGATACTGCTTTAGGTAAAAGAGAAAAAGTTTATGTATTTGGTGATGATTACAATACACCTGATGGAACTTGCATTCGTGATTATATACATGTGAATGATTTAGCCCTGGCACATTCGCAAGCAATAAATTATTTGAATGATGGTAACGATTCCACTGTAATTAATTTAGGTACCGGGAGTGGAAATTCAGTTCTGGAAATAATCAAAAAATCGGAACGGATAACCGGTAAAAAAATTAATTATGAAATTACCGGAAGAAGAGCCGGCGACCCGGCAGTTTTAGTAGCAGATAATAAAAAAGCCAAAGAACTTTTAAATTGGTATCCCGTACATACAATCGAAGAAATTATAGAATCTGCCTGGAAGTGGAGTATTAATCCTAAGTATTGAGAGGAAAATTTGAAATTCGAAAAAACATTTATTGATGGACTGATTCTTATCAAGCCGGATATTTTTCCTGATGAACGCGGATATTTTTTTGAATCATTTAACAAACAAAAATATTCCGAAGGCGGAATCAATTTTACTTTTGTTCAGGATAATTTATCCAAATCGAAAAAAGGAACGGTACGCGGACTCCATTATCAAATAGGCGAGTATTCACAAGGTAAACTTTGTTCGGTAGTAATTGGAAAAGTTCTTGATGTTGCTGTCGATATCAGGCTTGGGTCGCCAACATTCGGTAAGTATTTTTCATGTGAACTTAGTGAAGAAAATAAATACCAGTTGTGGATTCCGCCCGGTTTTGCACACGGTTTCTCTGTACTTTCCGAAGAAGCAATATTTAGTTATAAATGCACAAAACCTTACAATAAAGCATCGGAACGTGCTATTCTGTACAGTGACCCGGATTTACAAATCGATTGGAAAATAGAACAACCAATTGTTTCGGACAAAGATTTATCGGCTAAAAAATTTTCCGGGATAGAAAAAGATTTCTTCTTTCAAAATCAATGATAGGTGATTAAATGAATCTCTCCGTTATCGGAACCGGTTATGTTGGACTCGTAAGCGGTACATGTTTTGCCGAAATGGGTAATAATGTTTTATGTGTCGATAATAACCATGAGAAGTTAAAAAAATTATTAAACGGTACCATTCCTATTTACGAACCGGGATTGGAAATACTATTTCATCGTAACATTGAAAAGAAACGTTTATTGTTTACCGACGATCTTAAAAAAGCCGTTTTGCAGACAGATATTATTTTCTTGTGCTTGCCAACTCCCCAGGGTGAAAATGGCTCGGCAGATTTGAAACATGTTTTTGAAGTTACGCACGAAATAGGAAAAATCTTAAAAGAATTAGGTAATGTAGATTTCAAAATAATTGTAAATAAAAGTACTGTACCGGTTGGAACAAGCAAACAAGCAACAGAAATTTTAGAGAAGTACGGATTAAAGAATTTTGAAGTTGTGTCAAACCCGGAATTTTTGCGAGAAGGTTATGCCGTAGAAGATTTTATGAAACCGGATAGAATTATTGTAGGTGCAAAGAGTCAGCATGTTTTTGATAAACTTAAAACATTGTATGAACCTTTTGTGCGTCAGGGTAACCCGATATTTGAAATGGATCCAGAAAGTTCGGAAGTAACTAAATATGCAGCTAACTCTTACCTTGCTATGAGAATTACATATATGAACGAACTTGCAAATTTCTGCGAAGTTGTAGGTGCAAATGTAGAGATGGTGCGGAAAGGGATCGGTTCTGATACAAGAATTGGCAAAAGATTTTTGTTCCCGGGTATCGGCTATGGAGGATCATGTTTCCCGAAAGATGTTAATGCGCTTATTAAGACTGCTGAAGATTTCGGCTCCGAGATGAAAATACTTAAATCGGTTGATGAAGTTAATAAAGCGCAAAAATTGATAATTGTAAAAAAATTACTTAACCATTTTAAAAATGACATTAAAAATAAAAGATTTGCAGTGTGGGGTTTAGCATTCAAGCCAAACACTGATGATATGCGTGAAGCGCCATCTATTGTGATAATAAAAGAATTAGTTAAACATGGCGCTAAAGTTATTGGTTATGATCCGGCTGCGATGGGCAATGCAAAATTTTATTTGAATGATCTGCTGGAATATTCTGAGGATCAGTATAGTTTATTAGAAGGCGCTGATGGTTTGCTCGTCTTAACAGAATGGAATGAATTCCGTAATCCTGATTTTAACCTCATTTCAAGTAAACTAAAATCAAAATTAATCTTTGATGGAAGAAATGTGTTCGATACTGATAAGATGAAAGAACTGGGATTTACTTATTACAGCATTGGAAGACGTGTAGTTATATAGAATGGAGAATAAATGAAAAATGTTATTTCTTTAGCTGAAGATTTGCAACTAAGAAAAGAAAACTTACCCGAATTTAAAAACATTACAATACGCGTACTGAATTATATTGTAGATGTATTGAATCAAGAATCAGTTTACGGGAAATATATTATATGCAGCTCTAAAATTGCCGGTACGACAAAACCGGTAAGACCATATAATCAAGAATTGTTTTTACGTAAGGCAAAAAGTTTTGAAAAGGAATTTCTAAAATTTGAAGCGATTATAAATAACTTAAAAAATAAAAATGTAAATAATGATAAAAGTAATTACCATACTATTGATAGCATTCTTTACACAATTCAACAGTCTATCGGAATCGGTTTAGACTTATTAGTTGAACCAAACAGTGCAAGAAAAAATGTTGGTAATAGATTCGAGGAATTGATAAGAGTGCTTATGAAAGATTTAGGTATTCCGATGAAAAAAGTTACTTTAAGCATTCCTTATGAGACAGATGAAGGTGAAAAATTTTATAGATGTGAGACTGATGTTATTATTTCTCCTTATTCGGAAGTAAGATCAAATCCTAAAAATATTGATCCTAATGAAATTGTTATATCACTGAAAACAACAACGAAAGATAGAATGCCTAAAATTTTCATCGATAAAGTATTAATAGAAAAATTCTTAGGTCACAACATTAAAGTTGTAGGTATTTCACAAAATGATATTCAAAGAAATGAAACTTTAGATGGTACAAAGATCAGTTCAACATTTGTATCTAATTTGTTTATGGTTTATACAAAATTTTTAACAAAACTCGATGGGTATTATTACATCGATCCGCCTAACATGGCTTCTAAACAGCCATTTAATCAATATATTTTTCCCTTCTCTAAATTTGTTATAGATGATGTTTGGAAATTATTGAATTCTTAATTTTTGTCGCCTTTCAATAGATTCAACATCATCTTTTTGTGATCTGATTCTATCAACAAGTTGATTGTCGCTTAACCTATCTTTAATTAAATTACAGTATTCTAATGACAAATCATTACCAATCCATTTTCTATTAAAAGCTTCTGCAACTAAATAAGATGTACCAGATCCTCCAAATGGATCTAATATAATATCACCTTCGTTCGAAGACGCTAACACACATTTTTTTACAAGAGAAATAGGTTTTTGTGTTTCATGATCCGCTTTTTCCCAGGAGTTATTTGATAAAGTTGGTATTTCAATTACATCTCTCGGTTTTGCACCATTAGGGTGTGGCTGCCATAAATATTTTTTGCTATTTCCGTTATTATATTGTGATGTTTCTGCCTGGGGGTGAATAGGGTATTTAAGTGTGTGTTTATTGTAAGGAATTCTAACTTCGTTAATGTTGAAAGTAAATGATTTGCTTTTTCGAAAATGTAAAATACTCTCGTGTGAACGACCCCAATCGTTTCCTAAATTTGCCTTGTTTCTATAATGCCAAACTAACCACTTACACCCTTGAAATAAATAGCTGGCTGCCCATTTTATGTCTGCTAATATTTCAGAGAATCCGCATATATATAAAGTCCCGGTTGGTTTCAAAACGCGCTGTGCTTCTGTAATCCACATCAAACTTCAATCAACATACTGTTGTTGAGAAGAAAAACTATCCCACTCAGCTTTACTTATATTATAAGGAGGATCGGCAAATATTAGATCGATGGATTCGCTGTCAACAGCTTTTAAAAAATCGATAACATCTAAGTTATAAAGTAAACCTAAGTCAGTTTTAAAAAAAGGTACTGGTAAAATAGAATTACCCTTTTTTGTAGCAAATTCTAATTGTAATTCTTTAACAAGCGATTGTATTTGTTCATGATTATAGTAGCGGTAATTATTTATAGGATGTCTTTTAGATTTAAATTTACCATTACGGTCCCATCTTCTTAGTGTTTCTTTATTGACACCTAATAAGGATGCTACTTCACTAACGCTATATTTATTTTTCATATAGATTAAACAAGTTTATACAACTATATACAAAGCTAAATGATGGATAATAAATAATCAAATATGTGTGTAAGATAGAATTAAAGAGAGCTAAAATTTGAGAAGGGCAAATTTTGAAACTCTTCTTTTACTATGGCTGAAAATGTTCAGATACAGCGGAATCAGAATTTAAAATCAAGAATTCAACACCTTCTCGTAATATTCAATATACTGCGGAACGATTAAGTTTTTATCAAAATGTTTAACAGCACGTTCACGCGAATTCTTTGAGAATGTTTTATATTTTTTTTCATTTGTCAACAAGTCAATCGTATATTTTGCCATCCTATCTATGTCGCCTATCTCTGCTATGTAACCGGTTTCGTTATGAATTACCAACTCAGGCAAACCGCCAACAGAAGAAGAAATAACCGGAACTCCGCAAGCCATTGCTTCAAGTGCTGATAAACCAAAACTTTCCGATTGAGAAGGCATCAAAAAAAGATCCGCCGAAGGAAGTATTTCTTCAATTGCATCTTGTTTGCCTAAAAATACAACATCCTTTTGAAGATCGAGTTCTCTTGCTAATCTTTCGCATTCGGACCTATCGGGACCATCACCAATCAAAACTAATTTTGTTGGTATCTCCTTTTTCACTTTTGCTAAAACACGAATTGTATCGGTAACTCTTTTTACGACTCTAAAATTTGAAGTATGAATAATTACTTTTTCGCCGCATGAAGCAAGACGCTTCCTAAATGGCTTTCCATTACCGGGCGTATATTTTTCAATATCAATAAAATTGTAAATAACCTCTATATCTTTTTGAATGTTAAAATTAGTAAGCGTTTTTTCTTTTAAGAATCTTGATACGGCTGTAACACCATCACTCTCCTCGATGCTGAACTTGACCAGCGGCATAAATGAAGGTTCCAGGCCCATTAAAGTGATATCGGTTCCGTGAAGAGTAGTTATGAATTTAATTTTCTTCCCGGCTTTTTTACGAACTTGTTTTGCGAGGTAAGCACTAACAGCATGGGGAATAGCATAATGTACATGCATCAGATCCAGTTCTTCATATTCAATTACTTCCAGCATTTTACTTGTGAGCGATAGATCATACATCGAATGTTCGAACAAGGGGTAGGTGCTCATTTCAACTTCATGGAAATAAATATTCTCAACAAAGCGTGCTAACCGGTGAGGAAGCGCATAGCTTACAAAGTGAACTTCGTGACCAATTGATGCTAATGCTAATCCCAATTCTGTTGCTACTACTCCGCTTCCGCCATAAGTAGGGTAACAAGTAATTCCAATTTTCATCTTCTTTCTTTCATTTCTATTTGAATACGAGTTAATTATTTTAACTGGCAGTAAATAATAAAAAATCTTACAACTCAAGATACGCCAATTTTATAAGAATGAAAATTTTAGTAATAGGACACTCTATAATTGATCATTTTGAAAAGGGACATTCTACAAAAGTTTATCCCGGAGGTATTTATTATTCGACTCTTGGTTTCTTATCGGTAAAGAAAACAAATGATATAATTTATCTGCTGACCGGTTACAACTACAAGTCAAGAGATCTATTCGATAGAATCTATAAGAGGGTGGAATTAAAATATTCTGGTGAATTAACTAATATGCCGGAGGTTATATTAAAAATTAGAGAAGGGAAAGAAAGGGAAGAGGAATACAAAAATATTTCATCCGCGCTTGATATATCCAATATTGATGACTGGAATCAATTCGACGGCATTTTAATTAACATGATTACCGGCTTTGATTTAACGCTTGATCAATTAAAATATATTAGAAAAAATTACAATGGCAAAATTTATTTTGATGTTCACACGCTTGCACGTGGTGTTGATTCAGAAATGAAAAGAACATTCAGAAAAATTCCTGATGCTGGTGAATGGATAAGTAACGTGGATATTATACAATGTAATGAAAATGAATTGCGAACCATTTCACGCTTTGATAATGAACCGGAAATTATAGAACACATAATGAATCTTGGTAATAAAACATTGATAATCACAAAGGGAAAAGCCGGCGCATCGTTACATTTTAAGGAAAATGAATCCGGTAAAATTTATAATGAAAGGGGAATAAAAATAAATCATGTCAATAGTGTTGGCTGCGGCGATATCTTTGGGGCGGTCTTTTTTTATTCCTATCTTTGTTCAACAGAACTTCGCTCATCATTAACACAAGCAAATAAAGCGGCATCTTCGGCAGCCGCAATTAGGTTGATCGAAAACCCGGAAACATTTTTAAATGATAACAAAAGACTTTATTAAAACCAGAATAATGATTGTTGGTTCGAACGGAATGCTCGGGCAAAGATTAACAAACTTTTTTTCTGCATTGCACGATGTTGAATTACTTTGCACTTCGGTAGAAGGCTCTTCTTTTGTTGAAAACGTTGACTACCGTCAAATTGATATTACGCAGAAAACAAAAGTAAGAGAAGTTGTTTTAGATTTTTTCCCGGACTATATAATTAATACCGCTGCATATACAAATGTTGATAAATCCGAAACAGAACGGGAAGCTGCATGGAAAATTAATGTTAACGGTGTTGAAAATATTGCTTTGTATGCGTGGACAGTCGATGCACATTTAATTCATATGTCAACAGATTATATTTTTGATGGGAAGAATGGACCTTATACCGAAGATGATAAACCTTGTCCGTTGGGTTATTACGGCAGAACTAAACTAGCAAGCGAAAATTCGATACGAACAAGCGGTGTTAGGTTTACAATAATCAGGACAAATGTTTTGTACGGGCCGGCTCAATTCGGCAGACCCGATTTTGTCAAATGGGTTGTTAATTCCCTCAGTGGAAAAAAAGAAATAAATATTGTAACCGATCAAATTAATAATCCTACATACGTAGATGATATCGTTTCGGCGATTAACAAAATAATTTCATTCAAAAAGGAAGGGATATACAATATAGGCGGTGAAGAAATATTATCCCGGTATGAATTCACGAAACGAATAGCCAAGTATTTCAATCTAGATGGATCATTGATTAAGCCGGTTGTTACTAAAGATTTAAATCAAGCTGCATTACGTCCGTTGAAATCCGGATTGATAACGTTAAAAGCACAAACAGAATTAGGATTTAAAGCTACACCAATAGATATTTCCTTTGGACTCATGCGAAAAGAACTAAATCTGTGAATACTTAGTTAATAAAACATGAATTATCTGCTTACAATTGAACCATATCATTTGACAATAAAGCCGATAATTCTAAATTTAATGTAGGAAAAAGAGGGTTTTTCAATTATCAACTTAGGAGGTATTATGAAAAAGGTATTTTTTATTCTAACTGTTATTTTGTTCGCTAGTGTTACATACGCACAAGTACAAGTTCAAAGCGGAACATTCTTTTACAGCAAAGATCAAAACAAAGATAACTACACTCTTCATGCAAACCAGGGTAAAAGAATTGTTGAATACGAAATCACTTATCCAAAACCGTTTGAGAAAAAACCAAAAGTTGTTATAATGCCTTCATTATTAGATGCAGAAAAAGCAACGCAAATTAGATACAGCATTCGTGCATCTGGTGTATCACGCGATGGATTTGTATTGCTTGCAGAAGTCTGGGGTGATACACAGCTCAATGCTATCGGCGGATTCTGGTTAGCACACACCGAAGAATAATTTAAAACAATAAATTTTTTCTGAAGCCGCTTACTGAATAAGTTAAGCGGCTTTTTATCTCCAATCTCGTTTGCCTTTCGAAATTCTTACAACTAAATTGCACCGACTTTTTTTAAACCGATTCAGAAAAGTATTGTATGATTGAAGGAAATATCAGGTTACTTGCTGCGATAATGTTTACCGATATGGTTGGTTTTACCGCAATGATGCAAGACGATGAAGAGAAGGCAATTGCTATCCGGACTAAACACCGCCAAATTCTTGAAAAAGAAATATTACTTCATCAAGGGAAAATTTTACAATATTATGGTGATGGCACACTAAGTATGTTCGGGAGTGTGATTGAAGCAGTACGATGTGCTGCCGCTATTCAATTGGAAATGCAAAATGAACCGGTCATACCTTTGAGGATAGGAATACATCTTGGTGATATTGTTTATTACGACGAGGGTATTTACGGTGATGGAGTGAACGTTGCAAATAGGATTGAATCGCTTGGTGTTCCCGGTTCGGTTTTGTTTTCCGATAAAGTCTATGATGAAATAAAAAATCATGCTGAATTCAAAGTAAGTACTATAGGAACATTTGAATTAAAAAACGTGCGCCGGCCAATCGAAGTTTTTGCATTGGCTAATCAAGGTTTAGTTACTCCAAATCCAAACGATATCAGATCGAAAGCGCTGCCAAGTTTTAAAAGTATAGCTGTTCTGCCGTTTGTTAATATGAGTTCAGATCCGGAGAATGAATATTTTAGTGATGGTATAACTGAAGAAATTTTAAATGCTATTTCTAAAGTTGAAGGATTGCAAGTCACTTCCCGTACCTCTTCATTTGTATTCAAAGGGAAAAACCTGGATATAAGAGAAATCGGCAGCCAGTTAAATGTTAGTACGATTCTCGAAGGAAGTGTTAGGAAGTTCGGCAACCGTGTTCGCATTACTTCACAGTTAATCAATAGTTCGGATGGATATCATATCTGGTCGGAATCTTTCGATCGGGATTTAGAAGATATATTTGAAGTACAAGATGAAATATCACGGAGAATTGCAAACATACTGAGAGAAAAACTTGCCCGAAGTGATATCAACAAACCAATAATTAAGAATTATAAAGCAAACGTTGAAGCATATAATAATTACTTGAAAGGGTTGTATCATTTCAACAAGTTTTTGCCGTATAGTATGAAAGAAGCAATTAAATACTTTGAGAAAGCAATAGAATTGGAACCGAAATTTCCGCCGGCTTATGCAAGGTTATCGGGCTGTTATGTTTTTCTTGGTGCTAAAGGAGCGATACGTTCTGAAATTGCTTATCCCAGGGCAAAGGAATTAGCTTACACTGCATTAAGTATGGATGATAACGATAGTGATTCTCATCTTGGCTTGGCAATGGTAAGATTGTTTTTTGATTGGGATTGGGAAGGCGCTGAAAGATCTTTTAAAAGAGCTTTTGAAATTAATCCGAGCTCATGTACAACCCATCATTATTACGGGCTCTACTTAACTGCACTGAACCGATATAATGAAGCTCTTGAATACATTGAAAAAGCTTACACGCTTGATCCGTTATCGGTAGTTATTAATGAGGCACTTGCACATATTTATCTTAACCTGGAAATGTTCGATAAGGCGAAAGAACAATTTGAAAAAGTTCTTGATCTTGATCCATCATACAAGAGTGCATTGTATGGGTTGGGCTGGTATTATGTATTGACCAAACAATACGATGAAGCATTTGAAATTTTTGACGAAATAAAAAGACAAGCTAATCATCCGTTAAAAGGTATTACACCACTTGGCTTTCTCTATGGAATTACCGGGAAGATGAAAGATGCGGAAGACTGTTTGCAAAAGTTAATAGAACGTAAAAAGTTAGAACCTGATATTTCTGTTAATGTTGATATTGCCATTGTTTATCTCGGTATGGGAAATTTAGACAAGGCATTTGAATATTTAGATTATGCCTACGAAGAACGGAGCGGTGCAGTAGTTTTTCTGAGGAATATTTATTGGCGTCCCATCCACAATGATCCGCGTTTTAAACTGCTCCTTGCAAAAATGGGATTGAAAGATTAATTATCTAATCCATATATCTAATCTTATTTAGTGCAATTTTTCATCTGTATTTTTTGCATCCTATTTTTATTATTTTATTACCAAAGCGTTGGTGATATCATGGAAACAATAAAGCCAGGGACACTCGCCTTAATACTTCTTTTTATTTGTCAGAATATTTTTTCGCAAAGTTTTAACGTTAGCAATTACAAAACTTTTCTTACACAAAATCAAAACTTGACTTATTCTCAATTAACGGACATGTACAATGCCGGTCTGTTTGAAAAATCGGTCACTCCATTTAATTCCAAACAAGTTTTGTATATGGATTCCGTTGAGATTAAGTACAATTTAACTGCTTACGAAAAGGAGTTGTTGAACCGTCACGGATTCATGGTCACTGAAAGAGTTAGTAAATACGATTTTGTTTACCAATTCCTTGAAATATATCACAAAGACTTACCGGTTTTTATTTCAACTGATGCAATTCTTAATGCTTTTCATAAATCTTACGATGCAATTTTAAAAAGCGTTGAAATTGGATATTTAATTCCAAAGCTGATTGAATTTTTAGATTTGGTTCATTCTCAAATACCTCAACTTGAAACGAAATATTCCGGTAACGAGGAATTACAGCAGATGTTGTACGATGTTGATCTTAATCTAACGGTTGCAAGATATTTATTAGATAATGAAGCACTGCTCTATTATCAAAGTAACTCGAATGACCTAAATAGAATTTTAACGAACATAGAATCGTTAAATGCCATTGAAGAACCGCTCTTCGGTGAAAGTAATCGTTGGTATGATTACAGCCAGTTTAAAGTAAGAGGACATTACACGGACGAGTACTATCCTCAGTTGGCAAAATATTTTAAAGCGATGATCTGGCTAGGAAGAACAGAACTTTATTTGATTCCACCTAAAGCTGATAATATCGATCCGGCAAAAATATTTAGGGATACACAACGTCAAACAATTGATTCATACATGATCTCGGAGTTGGTTGAATTAGCGGGTGCTCAAACTATATACGATGAATTTGAAAAGGTGATTTCTGCATTTGTAGGAGAGCAAGATAATGTAACATTGCCGCAGATGAATTCAGTTTTTCAATCTGTAAATGTAAACAGTGCCGAACAACTATTAGATAGTCTTCTTGTTGTAACATTTCAGGATTCACTTAGTACACAACCTTTTGCAGATCAAAAAATTCTTTCACAGATATTGATGAGCGATCCGTTCGATACAGAGAAAATAAAACCGGCTTCGGCGTTTTTAATTTTCGGACAAAGATTCGTTGTGGATTCTTACATAACCGGAAATGTTGTATATGATAAAGTTAATTCAATGCGTATGCTGCCATCAACACTTGATATTTTGTTCGCCTTTGGTAATTCTGCTGCGGCACAATTACTTAATAGTGAAATTGAACAATATAATTACGCACCTAATTTAGCTGCCTTGAGATATTTGGTTGATTCATACAACAATGATTTCTGGGAATTTTCAATCTACAATCTTTGGCTGAATTCTATAAGAACTCTAAATCCGCCGGAGAATAGGGAGTTGTTGCCGGGGTTTATGCAGACTGCTGCCTGGTGGCAGCAGAAACTTAATACACAGCTTTCATCATGGGCCGAACTGCGTCATGATAATTTGCTATACGCGAAACAATCATATACTGGTGGTGTAACTTGTTCTTATCCTTATGGATATGTTGAACCTATTCCGGAATTTTTTAGTGCAATGAAAATACTTGCTGATAAAACTAAAGAAAAATTTTCAGGATTATCATTAAACCTTGAGTACGAGATAAATTACTTTGGACGTTTTGGTAATTGTATGGATACATTAAAATCAATAGCTGAGAAGGAATTAAATAATGTTGAATTGAGTGGTGAAGAAAAACATTTTCTTAAAACTGTTCTTTATGATGTTCCATTAGGATGTGAGACCGTTCTACGCGGCTGGTATGATAGATTACATTATATTGATCCCAAATCCAGTCAACCTGATCACGTTGTTGCTGACTACCATACAGCACCGACAGATGAATATGGAAATATGGTTGGTTGGGTTAAACATGCCGGCACTAATTGGAGAAATTTATGTGTTCTTCTAGCTGATGTGACCGGTGTTGGTAAAGTAGCTTTCTGTGGACCGGTAAACAGCTATTATGAATTTACATCG
>DYJK01000095.1 GCA_020723165.1 Melioribacter roseus
TACTGTTCTGTAATTCAACTGTAGTTCTTTCGCTGTTTTGTTTGCTGTTGACTCTATACTGAAATAATATAACGTCCAGAGATCTAAAAACGTTGTCTTTAGAAAATATCTCGAATTACAGTTTGGGCACTTTACTCTCTGGTCTTTATAATGATATAGACTTTTATGACCACAACTTTTACATATTTCTCCGGTTGTGATTTTACTTATTTGTTCTATTATCATTTTGCCTAAGCTTTTTTCTAATATACTATTTTTCTGCTTAGACCGTCTAGTAACTAATTACCTAGTTTTTTTTACAAAAGCAAAATTAAATTTTATGCCGGTTCTTTGACAAAAAAAGAACGAAAGAAAAATCGCTTTGCAATTATTGTCCCGGCGCATAATGAGGAACGTGTAATAGAACAAACGGTAACAAATCTTTTTAATGTTAATTATCCCAAAGAATTATTCCAGGTATTTGTAATAGCAGATAATTGTACGGATAAGACATCCATCTATGCATCAAAGAAAGGAGCGGTTGTTCTTGAACGCGAGAATAGAAAATTCCAGGGGAAAGGTTACGCTCTTAAATGGTGTTTCGAATTGCTCTTAAAAAGTCAAAAGTCTTTTGACGCTTATTTAATTATTGATGCTGATACAACAGTATCGGATAACATCCTTGAGATTTTGGATTTTTATATAAACGATGGAGGTAAGGTAATACAATGTGCAGATCTTGTAAAACCTATGCCCGGTGCATGGAGTTCGGAAATTACGAGAGTTGGATTGTATTTATATAATTATGTTAGACCGCTCGGAAGAAAAATGCTCAATTGCTCTGCCGGCTTACGTGGAAATGGAATGTGCTTTACTGCAAATATACTGGAGAAGATACCATGGAAAGCGTATTCACAGACAGAAGACCTTGAGTACGGATTAATACTTTTGTTGGAAGGTATTCCGGTTACATTTGCACCTGAAGCAGAAGTGTTTGCTGTAATGCCGGCTAATCCGCAGAATGCAGAAACACAAAGAGCGCGGTGGGAGTTTGGAAGGTTTCCTCTTGTTAGAAAATATTCAATCGTGCTGCTTAGAGAAGCAATTAAGAAAAAATCGTTTAGAATATTTGATTCCTTCGTAGATCTTATCACGCCAGCATTTGTAAATCTTTTTTTGATAACAGTAGCATTTCTGCTTATGAATATAATTTTGATTATTACTAACGTCTTTGCAGAAGATACCTTTCTATTATTATGGATATTGCTATTGGCCCTACAAATTTTTTACGTGCTCGGTGGTCTTTATTTATCACATGCAGATATTAATGCTTACAAAGCTCTCTTGTTCGCACCCAAATATGCAGTCTGGAAACTAATTTTGTATTTCAAATTGATGACCAAAGGACATACAAAAGCTTGGATCCGCACTGCAAGGGAAAACACCGGAAATTAATTAACAATTTAACCTTGCTATCATTTAATTTATCATTTAACATTTATCACTTGGTATTGCTTTTCCCCTCGTTTCACCCTTAAAACAATTTACAACTTGTCTGCCTAAGGCTGATTTATAATTCAGAATTTATAATTTATAATTTTTGAAAGGGGTTATTGATTCTTTTTAGTCCGTGCATTAATTTGAGCGTAAATTTGTTGGTGGTCTATGTTTGAATTCTCAACCGATCTATACTGGATTTCTACTCCCGCGAAGCTTTCCTCAAGAACATTCCATTACCAACATACTATTTTTATAACGGAAGTTTTCTTGAAAATAGATGTGTATGATAGCATTAACAAAAAATCTTATAACGGGTTTGTCCAGCGATAGAGTTGGGTTAACTATAAGTTATATTGCTAAAGAAGTGTTCTATAATTTCTTGCACCATGAAGGATTCTGTGAATGAATATTGCTCTTTCTTCAATTGTATAGAAGACGATATAATTTTGAACAATTATATATCTGTATCCGAGATTTTTAATGTCTTCATCCCTTGGAATTCTTCCGATCATTGGATTGTTGGATAAAAGCTCAATGTTCTTTTCAATTTTGTCAGCGATTGAATTTGCCGCAATCGGATTATCAGCTGCAATAAATGATATGATTTCAGTTAAATCTTCTTCGGCAATTCGAAGAAGTCTAATTTGATATTTATCTATTGGCATTAATAGAATTCCTAATATCATTCATCACTTGTTTGAGTGTTCGACCTTTGTCACCCCCGGCTTTTTGATTTTGGGCAACAGATAGTTTACTAAGTAAATCAATTTTTAATTGTAGCTTGGAATAGTGAGACATAGACATAACAACTAAATCTCCTTCGCCATTCTTAGTTATGAAAATTGGCTCATTAGAATTGTTTGCAAGTTCTGAGATTTGGTTTGATTTATTTCTCAAATCAGAGATTGGTTTAATAATAGGCATAGATTGATTCCTTTTTTGTTTGTGTCAAAATTATATCATTATTCTGATAGATTCAACAGAAATATAAAACGTAGTATAACACGTTTCCCAAGCCGACCGCCCTGACAAAAAGAGTCGGGACATGCTTTAAACTGTTCGGCATTTGTTTAATTATAAAGTTGCGTTGTAAAAGTTAGTTGCTCTTTGAAGTAGTATGAAATAAAAAAGTTTTTGTAAAATTATTGGCGTTGGTTTCTCGCCAACAAACGGCGGGCAAGTTCAAAACTGCATCAATATGTTGGGTGACGGTTTAAAACCACATTGTTAGCAAGCGGTAAAGGATTTGGAATATGATTTTATTTGAAAATAAAGAAAGTCTTAAAAACATAGTTCGGTTTCTGAAAAATTATTGGATTATAACTGAAGATGATAAAAATGCTCACGAACTTTATTCTATTCTTGTTTATATAGTTTCAAAAGAAAAAATATCTAAATCCATCTATCCCTTTCTTTTAATAAAGAACGAATCACCAGACTTTAGATTTATGAGTTCAGATGAAAAAATATTTCTTGGTGTTGAACATATAATAGCTACCGTTCAAGATTATAAAATGGCTTCCAACGAACTTTCCCAAATGTCAATTGGCAGTAAACTTGATTTAAGTTATTACAGTCCCTTTCATAAACTCCCCAAAGATGAAATATTTAAAGGAATTCTAAATCCAGAGGATAAATATAAAGGTCAAGGTCATAATGGAGATAGACCAGAAGCTGAGTGGGTAGAAATTATTAGAAAAAGTATAAAGGATAAAACTAAGTTACTAAATAAAAAATCTTTTAATAAGTTTGATCAAAATGAATTATTGATAGAAGATGATTCACCAGTTAAGGGTATGAATGATTTAGAGGGAGCATTAGAAAAATTATTACTTCTGAAAGATTCGATGTTTGATGTAGATGATGTAATTAAGTATGACAGAATAAGTATACTTTCTAAAAAATATTTAATCTACGATGTTTTTAGTCAATGCAAGATTGTTGATAAAAGTAAAGAATCATTAATAAAACTTTATGCTTGTTAACACGCTCCTCAACGGCGACCGCGATGAAAATGCGGTCTAACTCGCCTCGCTTCGCAAGTCTAAGCCGGTTGTGTCGCATTAGGCGCGACACCATTTTGCAGTAATTAAAAAAACGTACTATAAAAATTATAAGGTATAAAAATGAGACTGGATCTAATTTTGTTAATTCTAATTTTTTCTACTACAACAATTATTTATGGACAAGAAAATAATAATTGGGGAAAACTAAACTTTCTAATTGGAAATTGGAAAGGTGAAGGAAGCGGCAAACCGGGAGAAGGTGAGGGATACTCTTCTTTTAAGTATGACCTGAATAATAAAATTATAATTAGAAATAGTCATTCGGAATATCCGGCTACAAAAGATAAGTCGTTAATTGTTCACGATGACTTAATGATTATATATTTTAATTACTCTGGGAATCCGGATAAAGCAATTTACTTTGATAACGAAGGACATGTAATAAATTATTCAATCTCTATCCCAAATGAAATTGATATTATCTTTACCAGTGATAAAATTCCAAATGTTCCGCTATTCAGATTGACTTATTCAAAAATTGAGAACGATTTAGTAAACGTGAAGTTTGAAATATCACAAGATGGTGAAAATTATATTCCTTATCTGGAAGGAAAATCGAAACGACAGAAATAGCTGTTTTAAAAGTCCCTCTCCTTGACTTCGGCTAGCGACTCGACTGAGCTCGTCGAGGTCTCAGCCGCCGCTCAGTCTAACGGAGAGGGATTTAGTGTTTACCCCGAGAACTTGTTTCGGGAGTGAGTTCGTTATTAGCGACAGATTTTCGCCAACCTCTTAATTCCGGCATATACTAAACAAAAATACTCGCGGCTCAAAGTTTTTCTCTTCTTCATCCAACAATTAAAAAAATCCCCTTGCATTTTTAGAAATCTTGTTTTATGTTTTGCACAAACGTTTGTGCAAATGATGGTTTTGCCATATGAAAGAATATAACTTAAAGACAATTAAGCATATTGCTGAAAAAGTACAGCTTTCAGTATCAACTGTTTCCCGTGTTCTAAATGGAAAAACTAAAAAGTATCGTATTAGTGATAAGACATCTGAACTAGTTTTAAAAGCTGCTAAAGAATTAAATTATTCACCGAATCTCCTTGCAAGGGGCTTGAGACTAAGTAAAACTTTTACCTTAGGATATATCACACCTGATATTGCCAACCCTTTCTTTTCTAGAATAGCCGATAATGTTGAAAAGTATGCAAGACAGAAAGGTTATTCAGTTGTGCTTTGCGGCAGCGAAGAGGATACTAATGTTGAAAAATCATCAGTAAAAATATTAGCCGATAGACAAATTGATGGGTTAATAATCTCGCCGGTTAGCCAGGAGATCCAGCATATCCTGGATTTAAGAAAGAGAAAAATTCCAATTGTTATGATTGACCGTTATTTCCCTGATATGGGCATTCCCTTTGTTACGTCGGAAAATTATAAAGGAGCTTTTGAATCTGTAAAATATTTGATAGAGAGTGGACACAAAAGAATTGCTTGTATTCAAGGTCTCAAAAATACGCTTCCTATTATGGAACGCGTACGTGGATATAAAACAGCGCTGAAAGAGCACAATATTGAAATAGATGAAACTCTTATTGTCGGTGATAATTTCAGCGAGCAAAACGGATATATAGAAACAAAACTCCTTATGAAAAAGGCAAATTCACCCACCGCAATTTTCGGGTTAAGTAACCTTATTTCTTTTGGTGCTATGAGAGCACTGAAAGAAGAAGGACTTTCAATACCAAACAATATTTCTTTAATAACATTTGATGACTTACCCTACCTGGATTTTCTATCACCATCAATCACGGCGGTTGAACAGCAAGGCAATGAAATTGGAAACATAGCGACTAAAATATTAATTGATCAAATAGAAACCGGGAGAAGTTATGAATCTGAAGGAATTTTTCTTCCGACGAAATTGACAATTAGAAATTCAGTGAAAAAGATTTAGAAATTAAATAGAAGTCTTAACAACAGAAACAACTTTCGTCTATCTCATTTATGGGAGTGATATGTTAAATGTAAAAAACCTTTGTCGGATACTTAGAAAAAGGACGATACTAGTATCTATTATTTACTTATGCATCTATTCAAATCTGTTTGCATCTGGAAAAATTACCGGGAAAGTGACTGACCGTGATACCGGTGAACCGCTTATAGCAGTTAATGTTATTATTAAAAGTTTAGGTTTAGGAGCTGCAACTGATATTGACGGTGAATATATAATAATTAATGTTCCACCAGGGACTTATGATGTTACAGCGTCTTACATTGGTTATGAGTCCTCAACAATTACTAATATTAATGTAATTACAAACCGCACTATAAGTGTAGATTTTCAATTAGCTGGTTCGTCACTCGAACAGAAAGAAGTTGTTGTCTCTGCAGAAAGACCATTGGTTGTAACGGATCTTACGGCAAGCGAACAAATTATCGACGACAAATTTTTATCACAAGCTATTGGGAGATCAATTCCGGATGTAATTGAAACTCAAGCTGGTATTTTCCAGGGATATTATCGTGGAAGTACTCAGGTGCAAGCACTATATATGCTGGATAATGTTAGTATGAACAGCGGTCTCTTTTCGGATAATTATACCGGCATCAACACATCAACAATCCAGGAAATTGCGGTATTAACCGGAGGATATAATGCTGAATTCGGGAATGCAAGGTCTGCTATTATTAATGTAACAACAAAAACCAGCAAAGTCGGAATACACGGCACAGCAATAGCAAGAATAAGACCGGCGGGTGTTTACCACTTCGGCTCTTACATGTATGGTCAGGATTTATATGATTGGACACATTTTGATCTTGATTACTGGACGGCACAAGCTAACGATCCTAATAGTGAGTTTTACGGACAAGTCCCTTCGGAACTGCTAAGCACATGGCAGAAACAAATCACGCCTAATGATACTTTGAAGAATTATAATAAACGGATTCAATACGAAACAGAAGCAACCATTTATGGTCCAATTACAGATAATTTATCATTTCTTGTTTCAGGCCGTTACGTAAAAAATGTAAACATCTTTCCACAAGCAATTCCATACAACCCTGAATTTAATTTCCAGGGTTATCTTGATTACCAATTAAATTCGGATGTTCAGTTTAAACTAAGCGTACTACACGGTGGCTATGAAAGTTCGGGTGGAAGTTCTTCAAACTGGAATTCATATGAATCTGCCCAGGAATCCAGCTGGTATTCTCAGATGGAAATTACCGATCCATATCAGTATGAAAAGTATTCTTTGCTAGGTACCTTTTTATATCAGTGGCCCGAACTAAGAAAATGGTCCCAGGTTTCTGGAACAATGACGTATATTTTCAATCCTCAGACTTTTTTAGAAACAACGTTGAGTTATCTGCATGATAACATGGACAGATCGGATAGATACGGAAGCGTTCCCGATTCCCTTTATTCCCACGAAGACGATAGAGAAAAATTAGTCTGGTATCTTGACAAAGGATATCAGCACGCATGGGATAGAACAGATAGTAAAGTTTATTCAATTAAATCGGCATTAACAAGCCAGATAACTAAAAACCATTTGTTAAAAACCGGATTTGAATTTACATCATATGATTTTTATGAAAACCATTTTATGGTAGAATATAAAGGAGGCGGAAGAGAGAATTTTGTCAACAAATTTGAAGGACAACCATACGAAGGAAATTTTTATGTTCAAGATAAAATGGAATTTCCCGGCCTGGTTGTCAACGCCGGTATTCGTGTTGATTATTTTAATCAGAATAGAACCGCCCCTAAAAATATGTTTGATCCCCTTGCATACCAATTAACAACCGAAGGACATAACTCGGATGAACCTTATGGGTACCCGGGAACGCCAGAAACAGAACGTACAAAGTTGCAAGTAGTTGTTGCCCCTCGAATCGGTATTTCACATCCAATCACAGAAAATACTGTTCTGCATTTTTCATATGGACACTTTTACCAAAGACCTTCGTGGAGTAAAATGTTTGGTTTTCCAACAGTCAGCTATGTTGAAGATGACAGCGCAGCTTTAGACCAGTACGGCGACCAGGTAACATACATGGAAGAGTGGCACGGGTATTATGGAAATCCAAAACTATCTTTTGAAAAAACAATTCAATATGAAATTGGAGTTGAACATAATCTTTCGAACTTGTTTTTAATTGATATTACCGGCTACTATAAAGATGGTTCACAAGAAACCGGGTTCAGTTCAATTACAGGTTTGTACCCGGCAACACATTTTGCAAACAAAGCATTGATAATCAGCAATGGAGGATTTTCCGAGGTAAGAGGCATTGAAAGTAAAATTGAATCGAGAGCAAATTTTTTTCTTAACGGTGGCATCAGCCATGATGTTTATTGGTCTACTGAAGGTGTGGTTGGTTATTCGCGTTTATATGAAGAAGGATCGGGTAGAGAGAATATACCTAAGGGAAACCGGAATAGAAACAATGTATGGAGCGGTTATCATAAAATTAAAGTATGGACAACCTTAGCATTCCCAAAAGATTTCGGACCGGAAATTTTTGGATTCAAGCCCCTGGGTGATTTTTATACTTATGTTTATTTCTGGTGGCGCAGCGGTGAACAATATACTTATCATGGAATCGGTGATGTATCTACCGAACCAAATAATAAAACCTGGTTCAATTATTATGAGATTGATCTGAAAATTGCCAAAGGTTTCGAGGTCCTTGGAAAACGTCTTCAACTAAGTGTAGATATTAAAAATTTACTCAATAGTAAATTCTTGAGATTACTCTACGGTGATGATTTAGTCAGGTGGGAAGAAAGAACCGATCTTTCCGAAGAACAAAGACTACCAACAAGCAGTTTTTCCGGTGAACCGGATGTTTGGAGTTGGTATTCATATGAAGTGCCGCCAAGACAAATAAATTTTGAAGTGAGATTTGATTTCTAGTAACTAACGAAATTGTACAGAGGCAAAAAATATAAGGTAGCTGCAATGGTTATAGATAATATTAAAAAACAAAAATCAAAAACGGGATTTGTCATTTTACAAATGCTTCTTCTGATATTTTTTAATTCGGTTTCTTATGCACAAGTTCAGTGGGGTTACGAAGAGCTAACACGCGGTAAATTATGGCAATCGATATGGAATACATTGCAGTACGGTGAACCGAATAATTTATTTTCCAGCACATTATATACTATGGATTATCCGGGCTATACAAAAGGAACCGATGCCGGCGATGCCCTGAATTACTGCCAGGCAACCGGTTATTGCATTTACGGTGAAAGACAAAACGTTGCCAAAGCTTACACACTTAATACACGATTTCAGCCATCAAGCAATTATATTTATGCTCTTGAAGAGGCAACACGCATAGAAAATTATAACTTCACCAATCCGACTGATAGAGCCGAAGAAACAGTAACCGGTGCACATCATGTGATCGATTTGAACGTTGACTTATCACATAAAAGCATGGTTTGGAGCTTACCGGGTTACGATAATTTTGTCATTCATGAAATTACAATTACCAACACTCACTACACTGTTCTTTCCAACTTGTATTTTGGAATGAGGTACGGAATAGTTGCCACATTAAGATCGGGAACGGAATACGATGAAAAATACGGCTGGGATGAAGATGGGCAGCTATTTTATTTTTATGATCACCGAAGTTTTAATTGGGAGGATGAATCATTAGTAACCTACAATTTTGGTGTTGGACC
Organism: Melioribacter roseus; assembly: GCA_020723165.1. Lineage (GTDB taxonomy): Bacteria > Bacteroidota > Ignavibacteria > Ignavibacteriales > Melioribacteraceae > DYJK01. The sequence goes on from DYJK01000095.1 coordinate 9,202, forward strand.
GGAAAGAGGCGATCTTGGCGACCCACGCGATATTCATGAACAAGGATCTACCGAACATGAGCTCGATGCACCGGGTTATTTTACAGCAATCTGTGTTGATTCAAAGGGTGCTGCAACATACCAGAACATACTTGAACATTTGGGCGGAGATTTTACTACTGAAGCTTCGCTCGAAGATCAAATGTTTCGCCTTGAACAGCTTGCTTCGGTTGGGGCAAACAGATTAAAAGAAGTAATGACACATCAGCAGCCCAGGATGTCCTGGGATAGTGCAAGAGTATATGGAACCGAAGGCGGAAATAAATTTGAGAGGAAACCGGAATATTTAGTAAGCGCCGGCCCCTACGAGATTGGAGCTTACGAATCGATTACGCTTGTATTTGCCGAAGTTGTTGGAGAAATGGACCGTGCAAGAATTGTTGAAGGAGGTGTTGATAATATTGATCTGCTTGCTGTTGAATCGAAAGAAGAACTGCTGCAAAGCGTAAAAACACTCAGGGAATTTTATATAGATGGATATGTTCCAAAAGCTTACCCGCCGATGACGGTTACCGATGGGGAGAATTCGTTAGAGTTAACCGAAGAACCGGGTTCAATAAAAATTACATGGCCGGAAATTCCTTCGTCTTACCATGACCCGCTTACATTACAAAATGATTTTGCCGGATATAGAGTTTATAGGTCAACTTATTTTACGATAGGTCCGTGGAAATTAGTTGCTGATATTCCTAAGAACTCTGCACTATATGATGATTTTGGAAAAGTTTATTACATAGATTCCGACCTTCCTTACGGTGTTGGTAATTATTATTGCGTAACCACGTATGATACGGACGGAAATGAAAGTGCCAAACAAAATAATAACCGTTACCCGGTCTACCCTTTAAGAGGTGCTAATAAAGACTTTCCCCAAAATGTTTATGTAGTTCCAAATCCGTTTAAGCAGCATAGCGGACTGTACGGAACAAATGAAAGATACCGGATGGAATTTATCGGTTTACCGGCAAAGTGTCGTATAAAAATCTTTACAGCCGTGGGTGAATTGGTTAAAGAAATTTATCACGATGACGGTACTGGCTCTGTTGCATGGGGAAGTATAAAAGCATTGGATTATCAGTTGAATCAATGGATGATGACTATAGCACCCGGTGTGTATGTCTATGCCGTTGAGTCTTTGGTCCCGGAACATAACGGTGAAACCTTTATCGGAAAATTTGCGATCATTAAATAATAATTGGTGAACTGATTTCTCATAGGAGAAAATAGAATGAAGTTTCGAAAATTGATAATGGCGATTTCAATTTGTATCCAGTCCTTCTCTTGCTGCTTATTCGCTCAAAGTGGAATTGAACCATATGAAACTGAAAGAGTAGGTCAAACTGGCTGGCAGTTTTTAAAAATAAACAGTGATGCAAGACAAGCAGCACTGGGCAATGCTTATACTGCACTTTCGGATGGAGATGCAAATGCTGTGTTCGGCAATCCGGCCGCCCTGGTTAGTATTAAAGATATTGATATACAATTGAATAGGACTAATTGGATTGCAGATATTGGTTATCAATCCGCTACTATCGCTAAATATTTTGAAGGAATAGGTGTATTTGCAATCAGTATAGCTAATATTGATTACGGCGACATTCCGGAAACAATCAACAGCCCGGTTGAAGGCGGAACAAGTACTGAAATGATTATAACCGGTAATACATATACAGCGTTCGATATTGCAATAGGCCTGACTTACACCCGGAGTATTACAGACCGGCTTTCGGTGGGAGGCAGCATCAAGTGGATGAGAGAAAAAATTGCAGATGTCGGGATGAACAACTGGGCGCTCGATATCGGTACTTTGTTTTATACGGGCTTCAGGAGTTTAAGAATCGGATTTACTGCACGGAACTTTGGACCAGATTCACATTTGATAGGATACAATGAAAAGTTACAGTCTGAACCGGTTGACATCAAAATGCCGTTGGATTTTCGTTTCGGAATTGCTATGGATTTTTTTGACGAACCTGAAAGTAAAAATTTATTAACTGTTTCTGTGGATGGCAACCATCCGAACGATGGCCCGGAGAAATTCCGCCTTGGTGTAGAATATACTTTTAATAAAATATTTTCGTTGCGCGGCGGCTACAAATTTAATTACGATGAAGAAAGTTTTACATTCGGCGCCGGTATTGAATACCCGGTTTACAATTATAACTTATCGGTTCACTATGCGTATGTCGATTTCGGAATTCTAAAGCAAGTTCACATGCTTACTGTTGGATTTTCTTTATGAAAAATTTTGATAATCGGGCACTGCCGCTTTTGAGAACTCTTTTTCTACTAATGCTCTTAACAATAAGTTGTTCGGATTCTGATAACGTTACTAAAACTGATCATACTGAGAAAGGATACCAGGTGGAAATCCGCGATTCAGAAGGATATAGCTTTCTTCTTTTTACGCCGGCAAACGAATCTCAGAAAATTGATGGAAAATATCCTACCATTCTTTTTCTTCATGGAATTGGTGAACGCGGTAATGATTTGCAATTGTTAAAACAAGAGGGTTTGCCAAAAATTTTAGATGGTAACACATCTTTTCCCTTCATTGTTATTTCGCCTCAATGCCCAACATCAACGGAATGGTATTATACCAACGAGAATAATATTGGTGCAATGGAAAGAATGCTGGATGATGCAATCAGCAGATTTCCAATTGACACAAACAGAATATATATAACCGGTCTCAGCATGGGTGGAATTGGTACATGGTACTTTGCAATAAATCTGCCGGATCGCTTTGCCGCTATGGCGCCGGTTGCCTTCCGTGGAGATGGATGGAGCCCGTGCCCGGCGAAGGATATCCCGGTATGGGGTTTTCACGGTGCACTTGATTCTGTTATCCCTCTTACATCTGCGCAGAGTATAGTTAATCAATTTAAAAATTGTGGCGGTAGTATTGAGTTTACGGTTTATTCCGATTTATCTCACGACTGCTGGATTCGCACTTATAACAATCCTGATTTGTACACATGGTTTCTAAAATATAATAAACAAAATCTCAACTGAAATATTCTTAAAAGGTTACTGAAAAATGAGCGGTAAAATTGTTGTTGTCGGCAGTTCGAATACTGATTTAACAATTAAAATGAACAAACTCCCGAAACTTGGTGAAACTGTTATCGGGAAAGATTATTTAAGATCCTTAGGAGGCAAGGGTGCTAATCAGGCAGTTGCTGCTGCAAGAGCCGGTGCACCCGTGATGTTTATTACTAAAATGGGGAGTGATGAATTTGGAAATGAAGCACTAAAAAATTTTAATAGTGAAGGAATTGATACAAAAAATATTCTGATCGATGAAAAATTAAAATCGGGACTTGCAATGATTTGGGTAGATGATAAAGGGGAAAATTCAATAGCTGTTGCATCAGGTGCAAACGCTAATTTAATGCCGGCCGAGATTATTGAAAAAACAAATGAAATAAAAAGCGCTAGTATTTTGCTTACCCAGCTCGAAATTCCTTATGAGACTGTGAAGACAGCAATCGAAATTGCTCATAAGAATAATGTAAAGGTGATTCTTAACCCGGCACCGGCGTTTCAATTACCCGATGAACTGCTTCGCATGATCAATATAATTACACCCAACATCCACGAGCTGGAAGCATTGACTAATATAAGATTGAATGATGAAAATGATATTAAACTTGCGGCACAACTCCTCAATGAAAAAGGAATAGAATACGTAATTGTCACTTACGGAAGTAAAGGTTCATACCTTTCGTGCAAAAATGAATTTATACATGTTCATCCTTTCAAGGTCAAAGCTATTGATACAACGGCAGCCGGTGATATTCTTAACGGTGCATTAGCTGCTGCTTTACTTGATAATAAAATGGTAAAAGAATCTCTCATGTTTGCCAGCGCCGCCGCAGCAATTTCCGTAACCAGGATGGGCGCACAAATTTCGGCTCCTTATAAAAATGATATTATAGAATTCCTAACTAAGAAGGCAATGGAAGTTACCGTATCATAAATAATAATAATTAAATAATCAGTAGTAGGAGGCTTTATGAAATGTAAAAAACATTTTCTAAATGTGATTCTTTTTTATTTGCTGCTGCTTAATCCTTTCTTAATTAATGCCCAGGAATTCGACAACTTTACCTATCTGGGTAACTATGGAAAAGGAGAAGGACAATGCAAAGCTGTCTTTACCCTTGGAACAATAACCTATTACAGTGTTGGAGAAAAAATTAAGATTGCAGATTTTTCTGATCCGGCTCAACCGGTTGCGCTCGGCGGCGTTACACTCGAAGCAACCATCGAAGATTTGGTACGATCCGGGAATTATATTTACGCAGTTGCAGACGGTCAAATGTATGTAGTTAATGTTCAGAATCCTACGGCACCTTCTATTGTTGGTAGTACAACATTTACCGGATATGGAGAAGGGATTGCAACAAAATCAACTTATGTTTTTGTTGCTGCCGGCGATGGAGGGTTATCAATTATTGATGCATCAACCCCGACAGCACCAATCGAAGTAGCCAAAGTTGATACAATCGGTTATACCGAAGGTGTTTCTGTTAGTGGAAATTATGCATACGTTGCTGCCGGTTCTAAGGTTAGTATTATTAATATCTCTAATCCTTCTGCCCCCATTTGCACCGGGGAGATCACCGGCCCTACTGATTATTTCCAGAGTGTTACTGTACGAGGTAATTATGCTTATATCTGTGATTATGGTGTTGGAATACAGATAGTAAATGTTTCAAATCCTACAACACCAGCATTTGTTAGCAGTTTTGCATCCGGTTACAGAGCAACAAGAGTTCAATTGGATGGTAATTATGCTTATGTAGCAAACGGAGACTCGATGAAAATTGTAGATGTGACTGATCCGGCTGCACCAATTGGCAAAGGTGCAATCACAGTTACTGAAAGAGCTGTAAGTGTTTGGGTTGGTGTTAGTCACGTTTTTGTTGCTGATAGAAATTCCGGGTTGAAATGTATCAATATCACAAATCCAATGACGCCGGTTTTAGCAAGTTCAATAAATATAGAAGCATCAGCATCCGGAAGTGCTTACGGAGTTTTTGTGGATGGAACAGAAGCTTATATTGCATATGGTTCAGCCGGTTTGCGTATTGTTAATGTTGCAAGTCCCGGTTCTCCAAATTTACTTGGTCAAATTTCTCTTAG
>DYJK01000096.1 GCA_020723165.1 Melioribacter roseus
GAGTTAATAATGAAAAACTTCGGGAAGACTTTACAAGAAAGATGGGAGATATGCAAAAAAATATATGAGGGAAAGAATTTAACAAACTCACGGTTTGTTGTTTACGATGGGGTCGGACATAAAATAAATAATGAAATTATAGAAGACCTGATGAAATTTTTTAGTGACGCACTTCAAAAGTAATTGATCAAAGTTCTGATGATAAATTCGAGCAATTAAAAGTTAAAAAATACCCGGCTCCATTCTCTAAAAATCAATTTGAATAAAATCACTTGTGTTTTAATTCATTGAAGAGTAGAAAAATTTATCATACCGCTAAATCCTTCACTATTAAGATAAATAAATATTATTTTAGCGTCCGAATATTTATAAATGTAACACGGATGAAACAAATGAAATTATTTAGAATTACACTTACTTGCTTATTATATTTTGTTCTTTTATGGAAAAATACATCAGCACAAACCGTTGAACAGCGGATTACCGAATTATTAGGACAAATGACGATCGAAGAAAAAATTGAACAACTCCACAAAGCCGGTTCGATGCATACAGCCGATAATACACGTTTGAACATTCCTGGTTTTGTAATGGCTGACGGACCTCATGGTGTACGTGACGGACTTGCAACATCTTTCCCGGTTGGAATTGGTATGGCGGCTACTTGGGATGTTGATCTTGCAGAAAGAGTTGGGATAGCTCTCGGTAAAGAATTCCGCGGCAAAGGAAAAGACCAAATGCTTGGTCCGGCCATAGATTTAACACGCGATCCACGTAACGGCAGAACACCGGAAAGCGGCGGTGAAGATCCTTACTTGAATGCACAAATTAATGCGTCTGTTGTAAAAGGAGTTCAATCTACCGGTGTGATTGCAACTGCAAAACATTACAACGGTAAGCACAAACAAATTGGGAGAAATGATAACGATTACACAATCTCGCAAAGAAATTTGAGGGAACATTACGGATTAAATTTTCGTACGTCTGTTCAAGAATCAGGTGTTATGTCGATAATGAGCGCATATAATAGGGTGAATGGAGATCAGGCAGCAGAAAGTTCTAACTTGCTCTCGGATATTTTACGCGTACAATGGGGCTTTCCATTTTATGTTGTTTCCGATTGGGGTGCGGTACACAACAGCGAAAAAGCTATCGAAGCCGGTACGGATGTTTGTATGGGCTCCGATAATTACCAGAATGACCTTTTAGACCTGGTTAGCAGTGGAGCGGTATCTGTTGATGTAATTAATGAAGCAGTACGGAGGGTACTGAGGACAAAATTTTATTCCGGTATGATGGATAATTACCCGATTGGAGATCCATCAGATGTTAACAGTCCGGAACACCAGGCACTTTGCTTGGAAGCCGGCAAAAAAAGTTTGGTTCTTTTAAAGAATCAGGATAACGTTTTACCACTCGATAAAAATTCAATAAATAAAATTGCAGTGCTCGGACCGAATGCCGCTGTTATGCGGACAGACGGAAGCGGTAGTAGCTGGGTTTCACCTTTCTATACTATAACACCGAAAGAAGGAATAGAAAATTATGTAGGTGTTGAAAAAGTTTTGTATGCAAAAGGTTGTGAAATAGCAAGTGATAGTTACGCAAGCGATTTGCAAAGTGCTGTCTTATATGCGCAACAAGCAGATGTTGTAATTTATTTTGGTGGATTAGACCCATCACAAGAAGGGGAAGGATTTGATAGGGCAAACGGATCAATAGAATTGCCGGGTAAACAGAAAGATTTTATTAAGCTTATCACGGATGTAAATCAAAAAGTGATTGTTGTTCTGATAAGCGGTGGAATTTGCGGGGTGAATTATTTTATAAATGATATTGAAGGATTGATCCAGGGATTTTATCCAGGTCAAGAAGGCGGAAATGCAATCGCACAAGTATTATTCGGGGATTATAACCCGGCTGGAAAATTACCGGTAACGTGGCCTAAGAACGATAACCAACTTCCGGCAGAGATTACAGATTTTGATTTCAATAATGATTACGGCAGTGGATATATGTGGTTCGATAAGAAAGGAGACATACCGGAATTTGCATTTGGACTTGGTTTAAGCTACACAACTTTTTCCTATAGTAACATCAGGATAATTTCACAACAATCAGAATATGTGAGTAAACCATTTATAGTAGCTGTTGATGTTACAAACACCGGTACGCGTGCCGGCGAAGAAGTAGTGCAGCTCTATTTAAATGAAGATGGATCGTACGCAGAGATGCCGGTTAAATTTTTACGAGGATTTAAAAGAGTTTACATTGAACCGGGCGAAACTAAAACTGTTGAGTTTACATTAACAACAAACGAATTTTATTATTACAACGAAAGATTACGAACATACATGTATGATCCCGGTTATTATTATGTTCGAGTAGGCGGTTCTTCAGACAATCTTCCTTTGAGTAAGCTTATCGATGTACGGCAAGCTTATCCGTATCCCGATCTGCAGATAGCAAACATTTATACTTTTCCGCGGTATTCTCTTAAAGGCGATAAAGTTTACTTTGCAGCAACACTTATAAATAGAGGAGTCGATCCTACACCAATCGGTACAAATCACGATGTACTTTTCAGCATAAACGGTGAAGAAATAACCCGTTCATTTGAACTAGCTGATTCAATTCCCAAGGGTGGAATGGCATTAGTGTCCGGTAATATTGAGATCGATGGAAAAAATTATTGGACTGCCGGGGAACCGGGTGAATACACTGTTGAAGCCTGGGTTGATGATCAAAATGCTATTCAAGAATGGAATGAAACAAATAATAAAAGAACCTATACATTTAGAGTCTACAATCCGCCGCCGGTTAATATCGCGCTTAATAAAAATGTTACGGTTTCTTCTGTTGAAGGAACCGGGTTAGAAGGAAGCAAAGCTGTTGATGGAAGCTACACCACAAGATGGTCTTCGCAGTTTTCCGATCCGCAAATTATAACTATTGATCTCGGTTCGGCTCTTCCATTTGATCAAATACGACTTGTATGGGAAGCGGCATTTGCTAAAGAATATTTGCTGCAACATTCAAGTGATAACGTAAACTGGACAACAATTGCACATCCGACAAACGCAATGGGTGGGACAGAAAAATACAATGTTGATACAACAGCACGTTATATCAGGTTAACCGGCTTGAGCCGCGGTACAGAGTACGGGTATTCATTGTACGAAATTGAAGTTCTTCAAGGTGCAAATGTTGTTTCTGTTGATGATGAACAAACCAATCCTGAACTACCCGCCAATTTTAGCTTGAGCAACAATTATCCCAATCCTTTCAATCCAAGCACAACAATAAAGTATGAACTGCCGAAAGCAAGTAATGTAAAGATTGAAATATTTAATTCAATTGGCGAACTTGTAAAAGTGCTCGTTGATGAATTCCATAATGCCGGAAGGCACGAAAGAACCTGGAATGGACGAGACAGCGGTGGAAAGCAAGTATCAAGCGGAGTATATTTTTACCGGATGCACACTGAAGGATTTACGCTTGTAAAGAAGATGATGCTGGTGAAGTAGTTTTTGTTAATTCTGAGTCCCGCTCTTTGGCTTTGCCCAGAGTCGGGACGACGAACTTGTCCGCCGTTTTTAAGGCGGAGAATCTCTATTCATTTTTATCCGCATTGAACTAGTATTCTTATCGGCAAAATTTATTATCTGCGACTTGCAGTCCTTTATGTAATAAAAAATGAATTGCTTTAATAATTTCTACTTGCGAAATTGTTTTCGGAATGTTGAAGTAACAAAAGGAATAACAATATGAACTTAAAAAAATTATTATTGTTACTTCTAATTAGTTCATTGTTATTTGTAAAATGTGATAACCCGAGCGGACCAATTGATAATGAAGATATTGTACCACAAATAGATATCCCATGGCCCTCTTTAGGTAATACATCCTGGCCTATGCATCACCACGATCCGCAATCAACCGGAAGAAGTAAATACAGCGGACCTCAAAATGGTGTTATAACGAAAAAAGTTTATGTTGGAATAAGCGTAAGCGGAATCTCAATTGGCTACAATCAAATTATTTATGTAAGCACCTCATATTGGCCAGTAGAATTTTTAGCGCTTGATTACGAAGGCAATGTTAAATGGAAATCAAATTTTATGAGTCACACAACACCTTTAATAAGCAGTGATAGCGTTGTTTATGCTGCTGGGGTAAACGCTTTTTTTGCATTTACAACAGATGGTGATACTCTTTGGAAAAATACATTGGACAGAGAAAGTCGAATTGTTAGTGTGGGAATTAATATTGACAAAGAAGGGAATTTATATTACATCGATTATAATAATACACTAACTGTACTTGATAAAAACGGTAACATAAAATGGAAATTGAGAGACGAGAGATTTCTTAACTGGACTGATGCAGCCCCAACTTTCTCGCCGGATGGAAATACACTATATGTACAAGGTATTAGTGTATCTGTTCTAGCAGTGGATATTAACAACCAAACAATTAAATGGGTATTCGGAGATAAACGATTATTATCATCACCGGTAATAGATAATGCTGGTAATATTTATATAATACCTGGCGAACAATGGTTTTCAAATCAAAGAAGTATTTATTCATTAAATCAGCAAGGTGTGGTTAATTGGAAATATGATTTTATTGCTGAAACTCTCTGGGATAATACAGAACCGACAATAGATTATGATGGTAATGTTTATTTTGGAGCTGATACTTTATATTCTATAACAAATGGTGGTAAGCTAAGATGGAAGAAATCATTAAATGGGACTGAAATAGTGTCTCCATTAATTTGTGATAAAGATAATGTTATCTATTTGGGAGTTGAAGACCCTGGTAATGGTGATAATAAAATAATCGCTGTCAAAGGAAATGGTGAAATCAAATGGGAAATCATTGACACAATTGAAAGGGAACTTGGAGTATCTCCGGCACTTACAGAAGAGGGGGCATTATTCTATCCTACATGGGATAATCAATATGGTAATTATTTTATAATTAAGTAAAGAAAGGTTTTATCCACAAGACAACAAATCCCAATTCATTTCTTTTTGATTGAAGCAAACCCCTGAATAAATTAAGTTGTAATCCAAATATTCATTCTTTCCACAATTAAAGGTGGAACATGAACATCGAACAAAAAATCTGCTTTGTACCTTTTGCAAGCGATATTACAACTACTCCCTCAACACAAATTGCCGTTGATTTACAAAACGAACTCCACCATTTCGGTATGGAACATATTAACGAGAACGATCTACTCGGTAATTACCCGGTAGTTTATTTTGTGTTGACCGGTGGGACTGAAAGTAAAATTTTGAATTTGTGGGAAAAGAGAAAAGAAAAATTTGGAAGTGAGCCGGTTCTATTACTTGCACATTCGGGACACAATTCATTACCGGCTGCATTAGAAATACTTGCGCGCTTTCAACAAGAAGGAGTGAATGGAAAAATTATTTTCCTTGACGATGCATTGAATAAAGAATGCTGGCATCAAGTTGAACAAGCGGTTAAACATTTCAAAGTTTACTACAAATTGAAAAGAACTAGGATCGGGTTAATCGGCAGACCTTCGGATTGGCTTGTTGCCAGCATGCCGCAGTTTGATACGATAACAAAAACATTTGGAACCCAAATAGAACAATTATCGATTGATGAGTTGAAGAATAAAATTGTTGAAGTAAAAGATGAAGAAATTGAGGAAGCTCATCACGCTTTTGTAAGCAGAGCTGCTGAAATTAAAGAACCCACTAAGAAAGAAATCAAAAATGCAGTAAAAGTTTATGCGGCTTTAAAACACATGATAAAGCAATATCAATTAGATGCAGTAAGTGTACGCTGTTTCGATCTTGTTACCGGACTGAAAACAACCGGATGCTTTGCCCTTGCTAAATTAAATGATGAAGGTGTAATTGCCGGCTGCGAAGGTGATATTGTTTCTACACTCGGGATGATATGGGCGAATTATTTAACCGACCAAATAGTATGGATGGCAAACCCGGCATCAATAGATGAACAGAATAATTTGATCTGGCTAGCTCATTGTTCAATACCGATAAGTATGGTTAACCAGTACAAACTACGCTCGCATTTCGAATCCGGAGTTGGAGTTGGGATTGAAGGCGAGCTCTCAAAAGGAAAAGTTACGGCGCTCCGTTTAGGCGGAAAAGAGTTAAACAAAATTTGGTCATCCAATGCAGAAATAATCGAGAACGGCAGCGATGAAAACTTGTGCAGAACACAAGTATGTGTTAAGCTTCATGGTAGCGCAAAAGTATCGGATCTATTAAATGAGCCGCTGGGCAATCATCTTCTTATGCTGCGCGGAAGTTATTCAAAAGAAATTCATTCATGGTGGGAATTTTTTATCGGTTAATTTAGGTTCAACATGAAAAATATCTTAACAACATTTTTTTCCTTATGCTGCTTGTTTATACTTTTTTTGTTCATTGCTTCATGTAGTGAAGATTCACCCGTACAAAAAACCGGGAATAATTATGTAGATGATTTTGAAACGCTCTGGAATAATTTTGATAGAATTTATCCATACTTCATTTACAAAAATATTAATTGGCAATCGCTGCATGATCAATATAAGCCGGAAATCGAAAATGTAACAAATTACGACCAGCTTGTTGAAAAGTTAATTCAAATGCTTGCGCCACTCAAAGATAAACACGTTGATTTCACAAGACCGGACGGATCGTGGAAACCGACATATATATCATCAAAGAAGCCTAACTGGGATTATTCAGTATTATATAATTTTCTTTTACCATATGACTTGAAAATATTTAATGACAATTGGGGCTATTGTTTCATAGATTCAATTCCTTATATCGTAATCGGCAGCTGGATGAATGGGACTTTTGATGTTCAAAAATTTGATGAGATATTTGAGTTATTCATGGAGAGCCCGGCAATGATAGTAGATGTTAGGATGAACGGTGGAGGGAACGAAAATTTGGCAATTCAAGTTGCCGGAAGATATGCAACAGAAAAAAAAGTTGTTGAATACTACCACTTAAGAAACGGTCCCGGTCACGATGACTTTACGCAGCTTTCTTCAAAGTTTTGTGTCCCACGTGGTGATTGGCAGTTTACTAAACCGGTAGCACTGCTCATAGGTTCAACATGCTTAAGCAGTAATGAAAGTTTTATCTGCCAAATGAAAGAGCAATCGAATGTTACGTTAATAGGTGATACAACGGGTGCAAGTACGGCTAATCCCAGTACGTATCAATTATCCGATGGAACAAAGTATCGTGTACCAAGGTGGATTGCTTACACGGCACAGATGAAAGTAATTGAGTGGAATGGAATTGAACCAGAAATACTAATTCATGTAGATGAAAATGACTTTTCTAACGGTAGAGACCCGGTTTTAGAAAATGCAATTGAATGGGCGAAAAATCAGGTTAAATAAAAATGAAAATTCTAGCACTTGAAAAAGAAAAGACCGGTATTAAACTCCAACAATTTTCACCGCACCTTAGAGACGAAGCACTGAAAGTTTGGAAGCTGTTCAAAGAAGGAGTAATTAGGGAAATATACTTCCGTGATGATAAAAATGAAGCGGTAATTATTCTTGAATGTAAAAATGTTTCGGAAGCAAAGAAAATTTTATCAACTCTGCCATTGGTAAAAAAGGGATTGATCGATTTTGAAATCATACCGTTGAAAACATACACGGGTTTTGAAAGACTGTTTCAGTAGCAAACAGCGCTTTGTTCAAGCGCTGTTTATTAAAAGACTTGAAGTTATAGCTGGAATTTATAAGCCGCTCTAATGCCAAAATAATTTGCATCGCTTATAATGTAATACATTGCTGTAAAATCAAATTGATTTATTTCATAACCGGCGCCTAAACCGAGTGTTAATTCTGCATCGCTGCCGTCATCAAAAAAAGTAGTGTTGGGGTCTATATCTACTTGAAAAATATGGAAACCTAACTGCCCGTAACCATAAAAATTATTTTGGAAGTAGTATTTTGCCCCGGCTAAGATCGGAATGGCAGAGTAGCTGAATTTGTATCCGCCAAAATTTTCTTCTGCCCAGGTTAAATAACCTAAGGTAGCTGTACCAACAATATTATCTGCAAGCCCATATTCCCCGGTAACCGAAACACCAAAACCGGTACCGGCGGCATCACCAAAATCGCCTACTGGTAAAGCAAGATTTCCACCAGCACTAAATGTGATTTTATTTTGAGCATTAATTTGGTTTACTGAAAAAAATAAAACCGCAAGAAATAAAACATAAATAATTTTTTTCATACACCCTCCGTTGAGAATTTGATTTGTTAGAAATATTATAAATTCTGAGTGTAAAATAATTTGTTTGTTGGGGGGTGTCAATTACTTAAAACTAATTGTGATATTAATTACCTATAAATTTTTAAAATAGATTTTCTTGTATAATATTTGTATTGATCATTTAAACTTGTTGGCATAACCATTTTTTTGCTCAGAGGTAAATTATGCACATAGAATACTACTTTGGTAACAATTTAAACCTTGATGAAGTGATAGAATTATATAACGCATCCACACTTGGCGAACGTAGACCGGTAAACGATAAAAGAATTATGGAGGACATGATTAAACATGCAAACCTGATTGTTACAGCCCGGGATGGGAATCTTTTGGTTGGAATTGCAAGAACATAGACTGATTTTAGTTATGTAGGGTATATGTCTGATCTTGCGGTAAGGGATACTTACCAGAAAAAAGGGATAGGCATTGAATTGATAAAAAAGACGAGAGAGAAGATGGGGCCCCGATCTAAAATAATTTTGTTAGCAGCTCCTAAGGCGGTTGATTATTATCCTAAAATCGGATTCAAAAAACATAACAGCGCATGGATTTTAGAAGCAACTAATCTGTTCCCGGCAAGTGGAGTAAATGAAAAATGATAAAAGCAATTTTCTGGGATAATGATGGTGTACTTGTCGATACGGAGAGACTCTATTTTCAAGCTTGCCGAAATACTTTTGCTAAGATTGGATTCGATCTGACAAAAGAACTTTACGTGGAATACTTTTTAAAAAGATCAGAAGGAACATGGCACATAGCAAGAGAAAAAGGATTTGGTGAACAAACCATTTCTGAATTGAGAGAAGAGAGAAATTATCTCTACTCCGGGCTTTTGGCAAATGAAACAGAAGTAATGGACGGCGTAATTGAGACACTTGAAGTTTTGAAAGGTAAAGTTAAGATGGGAATTGTTACAAGCTCAAGAAAAGATCATTTTAATATTATTCATCAAAAGAGCGGTTTGCTTAAGTATTTTGATTTTATTGTAACGGGTGATGAATGTGCGAATACAAAACCCGATCCTGAACCTTATATCAGAGCACTGCAAAAAAGCGGAATAAATAATTATGAATGTATTGTTATCGAAGATTCGGAGAGGGGATTGAAATCTGCATTGGCTGCCGGTTTAAAATGTTATATACTTCCTACTGACTTGACAAAGAACTCTAATTTCAACGGCGCCTCAAAAATATTAGGCAATGTAAGGGAGATAATCTCGGAACTTGATGTTACAAAAGATAAACTTAGTTTTTCTTCGTCTTGATTTCTATACCTTTATCGTTTGTCACGGTTCATTCTTTTTTTTTGCATTGCCGTACTACTGAATCGTTTCTTTACGGAGGTTCTGTTCTGCTGTCTTAAATTTTATTCATAAAGTTTAACTATTACAGCGGAAGCTTCTCCGCCGCCTATGCAGAGCGATGCCAATCCGTATTTTGAGTTTCTTCGTTTCATCTCATGTAATAAAGTTGCCATTATACGTGCGCCGCTTGCACCGATTGGATGACCGAGTGCAATTGCGCCGCCGTTCACGTTTACATTTGCAGTTGAAAGTCCTAATAATTTATTTACAGCCAATGATACAACCGCAAATGCCTCGTTTATTTCATAAAGATTAATATCTGTTGGTTTCATTTTTGCTTTTACAAGAACCTTATTAATTGCGTCAGCCGGTGCGGTTGTAAATTGAATCGGAGCTTTAGCGGCAGAACTTTGCGCAATAATTTCTGCGATTGGCTTAAGTCCCAACTCTTTTGCTTTTTCCTCACTCATTACTAAAGCAGCGGCAGCACCATCATTAATTTTTGAAGCATTGGCGGCTGTTACTACCCCATTCTTATCAAATGCCGGTTTCAAAGTTGGAACTTTTTCGAAGTTAACTTTTTCCGGTTCATCATCCTTCGTTACAATTGTCTCACCGCTTCTCGTTTTAATAGTAACCGGTACAATTTCATCATTAAACTTGCCTTCTTTTTGTGCACTCAATGCTCTTTGATATGACACAACAGCATAGTCATCTAATTCCTTACGTGTGAAGTTCATATCTTTGGCACAAGCTTCGGCACAATTACCCATATGAATATTGTTATATACATCCCACAGTCCATCTGTGATCATCGAATCGATAATCTCTCCGTGACCAAGTCTATACCCGTTTCGAGCATTTTTTAAAATGTAAGGTGCATTGCTCATACTCTCTTGTCCGCCAGCAATAATAACATCTGCATCACCAAGTAATATTGCCTGGTGAGCAAGCATAATTGCCTTTAATCCGCTTCCGCACATTTTGTTGATTGTCAAACATTCAGTTTTCTCCGGCAGCCCGGCATAAAGAGCGGCTTGTCTTGCAGATGCTTGTCCCAACCCGGCAGTGAGTACGTTTCCCATAATTACTTCATCAACAATAGCCGGATTAATCTTCGATTCATCCAGTAAAGATTTAATTACAATACTTCCAAGTTGCGTAGCTGTTAAATTGCTTAATGATCCGTTGAAAGCACCTATCGGTGTTCTCTTTGCGTTAGTAATAACTACTTTTTTCATTTTAGTTTCCTTATACGCTTGGGATTATTTTAAATGTTTGTAACTCTAATAACTTAACCAATCTCTTTTTAGAAGTAAAGTTAATTTTTATTTCTAAGACAACAAACCTTGTTTATGAAAAAACAAAGATAAGATTTCCATAATGGTCCGTAAAATTCTACACCGCTACGCACGTAGCGCCGCTTTCAATCAAAATGTTTGCAAATTTCTTAATAATAATTTATCTTTGTTAAGAATAATTCCTATTTAGGAAATATTACTTATGAACCAAGAAAACAATAGAAATATATTAATTGAGAAAGAACTCAAAATAACGCCGCAAAGAATGGCGGTGTTAGATGCTCTATCCCATCTAAAAAATCATCCTACTGCGGATAATATTATTGAGTTTATAAAAACAAATCATCCCAATATCGCAATCGGTACTGTTTACAAAACCCTGGAGACTTTCGTAGAAATAGGAATCACAAAGAAAGTTAAAACAGAAAAAGATGTGATGAGATACGATTCCATATTGGAGAATCATCACCATTTATATGCCGCCGATACGGAATATATTGAAGATTACTTCGATGATGAATTGGATAAGATGATTGAAAAATACTTTCAAAGAAAAAGGATACCGAACTTTATTGTTGAAGATGTCAAGGTTCAGATAATCGGAAAGTTTAAAAAAATTAAGTAGGCAAAAGTTCTTTTCGAAGAAAATTATTTTTGACAATTAAATTCATGCGCGTTATCGATGAAACGATATAGACATTGTTTCATCATATATATAAAGAAAACAATAAAATATAAAAGGAGTAGTAACATGGAAGAAAATCAAGTAGTATCGATGCCAAGGATTGGCGATAAAGCGCCTGAATTTAAAGCTGTTACAACACAAGGCGATATTAATTTTCCGGCCGACTTCAAAGGAAGCTGGGTTATTTTATTTAGTCACCCGGCCGATTTTACACCGGTCTGTACATCGGAGTTTATGACATTTGCAAACATGGAAAATCAGTTTGCCGAAGCTAACTGTAAATTGGTTGGATTATCTGTCGATGGTTTATACAGCCACATTGCGTGGTTAAGGACCATCAAAGAAAAAATTGAATACAAGGGAATGAAAAATGTTGAAGTTAAATTCCCTTTGATTGAAGATATTACGATGACTGTAGCTAAAAGGTATGGGATGATTCAACCCGGTGAAAGCAGTACAAAAGCTGTGCGCGCTGTATTTTTTATCGATCCTAATGGAGTAATTAGAACAATTATTTATTATCCATTGAGTCTCGGAAGAAATTTTGACGAGTTGTACCGTGTACTAATTGCCCTTCAAACCGCCGATGCCTTTTCGGTTGCAACACCGGCTGATTGGAGACCGGGAGACGATGTTATTGTTCCTCCGGCTGGTTCTTGTGGTACAGCTAAAGATAGAATGGAAGGTAAGGAAGATATGAAATGTTACGATTGGTTCTTCTGCACAAAAGAACTTAAGAAAGAAACTGTATTAAAAACAGTTTTGAAAAAGTGATCAATAATTACGGGGGGGTTGTCTCAAAAGGGAATGTTCAAATAAAAAATCTGTGGAAATCCGTTTTAATCAGATTTTATCCGCGTGCTATTCCTTAAAAAAAATACTTTTGAGACAACCCCTTCAATTTAGTGCCGATATATTTTTGTAACTCTTCCCGTTACGTTTTTAAGAATCTTCCGCCATTTCTATCTCGTTTGAATATCAATTTTCTGATTAGAGAATATTTAAATCATTAACATATTTTATTATTAAACAACAAACGCTAGGAGTTATTTATGAAAGAAAAAAATAGAAAGCTAACAACAGCATCGGGTAAACCGTATGTTGAACATGAAAACACAATGACTGTCGGTCCGCGCGGTCCGGTTTTAATTCAGGATTACATTTATCATGAAAAGATGGCCCACTTCAACCGCGAAAGAATTCCTGAACGTGTCGTTCATGCAAAAGGAACTGGTGCATTTGGAACGTTCACTGTAACGAACGATATTACAAAATACACTCGCGCAAAACTTTTCAGCAAAGTTGGAAATCAATGCCGTGTATTGATCCGCTTCTCAACAGTCGGCGGCGAAAAAGGAAGCGCAGATACCGAACGCGATCCGCGCGGCTTTGCTCTAAAATTTTATACAGAAGACGGCAATTGGGATCTCGTTGGAAACAACACGCCGGTCTTTTTCATAAAGGATCCGAAAAAGTTTGACGATTTTATTCACACACAGAAACGCGACCCTAGAACTAATCTCAAAAGTCCAACAATGATGTGGGATTACTGGTCGCTGAATCCGGAAAGCCTTCACCAAGTTATGATTTTGATGAGTGACCGAGGCACACCGTTCGGACACCGTCATATGAACGGTTACGGGAGCCACACCTTTTCTATGATCAGTAAAAAGAATGAAAGGGTATGGGTGAAATTTCATTTCAAAACTTTACAAGGAATTAAAAACTTTACCGGACCCGAAGCCGAAGAGATGCGCGGCAAAGATCCTGATTTTGCGCAGCGCGATCTTGTTGAGGCAATCGATAAAAAAGATTTTCCTAAATGGGCATTGAAAATTCAAGTGATGACGGATGAGCAAGCAAAAAATTTTCCGTGGAATCCATTCGATCTCACAAAAATTTGGCCCCACGCAGATTTCCCGTTGATTGATGTTGGCGTTATGGAATTAAATGAGGTTCCGAAAAATTATTTTGCAGAAATTGAACAAGCGGCTTTTGCACCGGCACATGTTATAGATGGAATAAGCTGGTCGCCCGATAAAATGCTGCAAGGAAGAATATTATCGTATCCCGATGCACATCGTTACAGACTCGGTGTTAATTACGAACAAATACCGGTGAACAAATGTCCATACGCAGTTAACAATTATCAGCGTGATGGATTAATGCGTGTTGACGGCAACGGTGGAAGCGATCCGAATTATCATCCGAACAGTTTTGATGATATTTATGCGGACGAATCTTACAAAGAATCGCCGATGGTTCTCGATTCAAATATTGCAGATTGGTACAACCGCAACGCACCCGGGGATAACGATCATTATACACAACCCGGATTATTATTTACAAAAGCCATGAGCGAACAAGACAGAAAGAATACAATTAATAATATTGTTGGCGCTATGAGCGGAATAACCGGACCGAAGCGCGATGAAATTGTTAACCGGCAGCTTTGCCATTTCTTCCGCGCTAATGTTGAGCTCGGTATGGCGGTTGCAGAAGGTCTCGGTGTTAAGGTTGATGAGAAAATTCTTCAGCACGCATAAATATTATTAACAGCTAAAAACCGCAGCAGTTAGTGGATAAAAA
>DYJK01000097.1 GCA_020723165.1 Melioribacter roseus
TCGGCTACATCAAGTTTGTCTTCGGATTTTTTTACCTCAATTACCTTCGTTGCTAAATTCGGGTTATCAATGCTTACAGTTTTTACTTCGGCATTATTTGAAGAATTTGTTTTGACTTTAAATACATTTGGCCGAAGAGTAAAAATTTTCTTTGGGCTGTTAACTTTTATTTCGACCAATGCTTTACCGGCATACACCGGTCGTTGTGCGATTATTTCATTACTTGAAATCTCCAAAGAAATACAATCTATCGCGATGCCGGCATCAATTTTTGCAGCAAGACGCGGTGCTAAATCTTTTCCTAATGAAGTATTGGAAAAGAAAATAATATCAGCATCATGTTCTGTTATCGCTTTAAATGTAATTTCAGAATAAGCCGAAGGGGAGTAGTTTTCTAAACTTGAGTTTTTGTAATGTGTAATTTGATCCAAACCATAATTACTCAACGTTTGAAGATCGTTTATTCCATTCCCTATAATAATTCCGTTTACTTTATATGATATTTTCTGGGCTATTTCGACGGCAGTACTAATTGCTTCCAACGATGATTTTTTTATCTGACCGTTTCTTTGTTCTATGAAAACTAAAATATTATTTGCCATAGTTACTCCTTAAATTACTTTGGCTTCTTCGCGAAGCAGACGAACTAGTTCGGGCACTGCGGATGCATCACTACCGATTATTTTGCCGGCTTGTTTTAATGCCGGTTTTTTCATTCCTAATAACTCTGTATGGTTGACCGGTGCTGCAATTATTTTTTCTTCAATCACTTTTTTCTTTGCAGCCATAATACCCTTTAGGGAAGCATACCGCGGGTCATTCAATCCTTTTTGTGCAGTAATGATTGCCGGTAATGCTGTTTCTACGACTTCTTTACCACCTTCAATTTCTCTTTCGGCGATAACCTTATTACCGTCTAATGTAAACGCAACAACAACTGATATACAATTATAACCTAAAAGTTCGGCGGTTAATTGCCCGGTTATTGAATTGTCGTAATCAACAGATTGTTTGCCGAAAAAAACTAATTCAGCATTTTGATTTTTAATTTCTTCTGCAAGAGCTTTAGCAACAGAGAGCGAATCCCGGTAGCTTTCATCTTTAAGCAGCACAGCATTATCAATTCCCATAGCAAGTGCCTTACGTAAAGTTTCTTTTGAAGCATCACCGCCAAGACTTATCGCTAATGTTTCACCGCCAAATTTTTCTTTAGTTTTAAGTGCTTCTTCAATTGCAAATTCATCATATGGATTGACAACGAATGAAACACCAGTTGGATCGATCGATTTGCCATCTCTGCCGATATTTATTTTAGCGGCGGTATCCGGCACGTGGCTTATGCAAACCGCAATTTTCATCCATTCTCCTTAGCTGTAATCAATAATTATTTATTGGTTTGAATTTCTTTATACAATATAATCAAAATTTATTTTTAGGCGACAATTTTATAAATTCAAACCGGAGGATGTGAAAATTATGCAAGAATCAAATCCGATAGAGCAGATCCGTAATGAAAATGATGAGGAGACTATTGTTGGGTTGCCGTATAGAGTAATTCTGTATAATGATGATGTTCATTCATTCGAAGAAGTAATATCTCAATTGGTAAAAGCAGTAAAATGCAGTTATGAAGAAGCACGCAATTTTGCTTTTGAAGCTCATGTTAAAGGAAAAGCTGTTGTCTTCTCGGGAAATATTGGTGATTGTCTAAAAGTAACTTCCATATTGGAAGAAATTGAACTGCACACTCAAATTCTATCTTAACACGATCGTAATTCTAAAAGACTAATAATCCTTTGAACATAATTATGCACAAGTTTAGAATATCATTATATTTCCATCCCTAATTTCAAACAGATAATAGTACTGAGATAATATATGCAGATTGGCTTAGTCGGTTTACAATTTTCCGGCAAAACAACATTGTTTCATACGCTATCAACCACAAGCTCACACGCCCAAGCTCAAAAAGAAGAAGCATCGATCGAAATAGTTAAAATTCCCGATGAACGCCTTGATAAATTAACTTCAATATTTAATCCTAAGAAACAAGTAAATGCAACTATAGAAGTATTTGATATACCCGGGCTACGAATGTCCGAAGATAACAAAGTAAAAATCACTTCTGCATTTCTATCAAGTGTAAGGAACAATGACGCATTATTTTATATTATACGTTCGTTCACGGATGATTCCGTTCCGCACCCGATGAATTCGATTAACCCTCTGAGGGATATAGAATTTTTAGAGACTGAATTTCTACTTTCCGATTTAGCATTCTTAGAAAACCGGATGGAAAAAATCAAAAAAGAAATTCTTAAATCGAAAGATGACAAGTTGAAACGTGAAATGCCTCTAATTGAGAAATGTTATGCTCATTGCGAAAAGGAATTACCTCTGCGCACTTTACACATTGACGAAAATGATTTGAAATTACTTTCGGGTTACCAGCTTCTTACATTAAAACCACTTGCTATTGCAATTAATTATGATGAAGACTCGATACAAAATGTTGATTCGATGATCGAAGATGTGAAATCGAAAATCGGGAAGTCCGGTGCGGTTGTAATCCCATTCTTTGCAAAAATAGAACTTGAATTATCCAAACTCAGTATAGAAGATCAATCAGCTTTTATGCAAGATTACGGTATTAAAGAATCGGCACTGAGTAAAATATTAAGAACATCATATGATCTTCTTGGTTTGCAATCATTTTTTACAGTAGGTGAAGATGAATGCCGTGCATGGACAATTAAGAAAAATTTTAATGCACAGCAAGCTGCGGGTGTAATTCATACAGATTTTTTCAATCGTTTCATACGAGCTGAAGTAGTTGGCAATGATGATTTTATCAAGCACGGATCGTTTAATAAATGTAAAGAAGCCGGCTCGTGGAGATTGGAAGGCAAAGAATATATTGTTAAAGATGGAGACATTTTAAACATTCGTCACAACTGAAAGGAAGGGGTATTAATGCCTAATAACGCAATTGAAAGTTTAGCACCGGCTACATTGTGGAGTCGTTTTTTTGAAATCAGCCAGGTGCCGCGTCCATCAAAACATGAAGAAAGAGTAAGACTCTACTTAAGAAATTTTGCCGGTAAAAATAATCTTGAAATGAAGGAAGATGAAACCGGCAACATCGTAATAAAAGTCGCTCCTAAACCCGGATTAGAAAAAGCACCAACCGTAATATTACAAAGCCATGTTGATATGGTTTGCGAAAAGAATAAAGATAAAGACCACGATTTTAATAGTGACCCGATTGTGCTGGTTAGGGATGGTGACTGGATAAAAGCAGACGGAACAACACTTGGTGCGGATAATGGAATAGGTGCTGCTGCTGCCTTGGCAATTGCGACAGATTATACATTCAATCATGGTCCTCTCGAACTACTCTTTACTGTTGATGAAGAAACGGGTTTAACCGGTGCTAATCATTTAGTAAAAGGATTTATCGAAGGAAAGTATCTACTGAATCTTGATACTGAAGAAGACGGGTGCTTTTATGTAGGGTGTTCGGGTGGGATGGATACTGTCGGCACAATGAAGCTTGAATACGAACCCGTGAATGAAGAATTAATGCCGTATTTACTTTTTGTATCGGGATTGAAAGGCGGCCATTCCGGTATTAATATTAACGACCGCAGAGCAAATGCAATCCGTGTTATTGCACAGCTTCTTGTGCGAATAGATAATTTTAATTATCGATTGCAATCAATAACCGGGGGATCAAAAAGAAATGCCATCGCACGTGAAGCAGAGGCAATACTTTTTGTTAATCCTTCCGATGAAGCAAAATTAAGAGAACTAATTAATGAATTTACTCTTGAAACTGTCCTTGAGTTTAATGAAACCGACCCCGGTATTAAAATAACATTCGAGAAGAAAGATATTACAGTAAATGCTCAAGTTTATACAAAGAATTTTTCTACAAAAATTATCAATACACTTTTAGCACTTCCGCACGGTGTAATATCTATGAGTCCGGCAATTACCGGTTTGGTAGAAACATCCACAAATTTGGCAACAGTAACTATTGAAGATAATTTTTTGAGAATCGGTACGAGCCAGAGGAGCTCAATTGAATCGGCTAAAAAAAATATAGCTGCTTCCGTGAAATCCGTTTTTGATTTAGCCAGTGCTGAAGTTAAAGTAGGCGATGGTTATCCCGGCTGGCAGCCAAATCTTGAATCAAACCTACTTAAGATTTCAAAGAATACATTTAAAAATATTTTTGGACGTGAACCGGTGTTGAAAGCCGTACATGCCGGGTTGGAGTGCGGAATACTTGGTGATAAATTCCCGGGTTTAGAAATGATCTCTTTCGGTCCGACAATAGAAGGAGCTCATTCGCCGGATGAAAGGGTTAATATTCATGATGTGGAGAAATTCTACCGGTTACTAAAAGCAATCATAACTGCTTTATCAAAAGTGAAATAAAAAGAACCCCCTGATGATGGGGGTTTTTAGTTTAGGGCAAAATGGATTTATTATCCTTGATTACAATCAATTGGAAATAAATTATGAAAAAGGAATTAAAACTTTATAACGTACCGAATATTGATTCTATCCAGGAAATGGTAATCCAATCTTCAAAAAGATTTGGAACAAAGCTTGCGTTGGAAGATCTTAACGAAACACCTATCAACCGTTTGACGTACCGTGAACTGTTGAACGATATTCTAAAATTTGGTTCCGCACTTAAGCAACTTGGAGTAAAAGAGAGGGCACATATTGCAGTTATTGGTGAAAACCGCGTTCAATGGTCGGTAACATTTTTAACCGGGATGTGCTTTAATTATGTTGTCGTTCCTATCGACAAAAATCTTACTACAAACGAGATTATGAATATAATCCATGAATCCGATTCCGAAGCAATTATTTTTTCAGGTAGTTATGCAAGCATACTTGCTGAAGCAAAAAACTCATTAAAGAAATTGAGACACTACATCTGCATGGATCCTACAAGTGAAGAAAAAGATTTTATGAGTATGGTTGAATTAATTAATAAAGCTAATGAAGTTAGTGTTGATGAATTACCTAAAATTGATACGAATGAAATTGCTGAAATAATTTTTACATCCGGTTCATTGGGAAGAGCTAAAGGTGTTATGCTATCTCAAAGAAATCTTGCTTCAAATCTTGTTGATATGGTAAGTATGATTTTGATTAATGACAAGGATCGTTTCCTTTCAGTATTACCTATGCATCATACATACGAATGTACATGCGGAATGTTGTGTCCGCTCTATTCCGGTGCCTCTACTCATTATGCGCGGTCGTTAAAAACCGTGGTGGATGATATTCAAAAAGTTAAAGCAACAATTTTGCTCGGTGTCCCGTTGTTGTATGATAAAATGTTTAAAAGAATTATTAAAGGGATAAAAGAAAATAAAGTTAAATCGATAATTGTTCCTCCTCTAATCAAGTTTACAAATTTGTTCTCTCTAATTGGATTTAAAGAGTTCAAGAAAAAAGTTTTCCACGAACTCCATGATAAATTCGGCGGTTCTGTAAGAATATTTATTGCTGGCGGTGCTGCGCCTGACCCTTTAGTTGCAAAAGGTTTAAGAGAATTCGGGTTTAATTTTATCCAGGGATATGGATTAACGGAAACTTCACCAATATTAACATTAAATCGTCTTGATGCTTTTAAAGATAATGCCGCCGGGCTTCCGTTGCCACGAATCGAAATTAAGATTAACAATCCTGATGAAAACGGTAGTGGGGAAGTTTGGGCTAAAGGTCCAAGTGTTATGCTTGGTTATTATAAAAATGAAAAAGCTACTAATGATGCATTCGAAAACGAATGGTTCAAGACCGGGGATGTTGGTTTTATTGATGTAGATGGGTTCTTGCATATAAATGGCCGGAAGAAAAATGTGATCATTTCTAAAAGCGGTAAGAATGTTTTCCCCGAAGAAATCGAGGATATTTTAAATCGCAGTCCTTTCATATTAGAATCCTTAATTTTTGGAGAAGAGGATTCCAAACAAGGTGAAATTATTTCAGCTCAGTTAGTTGTGGATGCCGAAGCATTTATTGAATTATCGGAAACACAAAATGTGCAGATTACCGAGGAATTAATTCATAAAACTATAGCAGAGGAAATCGAAAAAACAAATAAGCAATTAACTCCTCACAAGCAGATTAAAAAATTTAATGTAAGAGAAAAAGAATTCGAAAAGACTACTACACAGAAAATTAAAAGATATTTAGTAAGCAGCGAAAACTGATTGTTTTGGTTAAATGATTATAATGATGAAGAGTGTTGATGTTATAAATTTTACTGGATAATATTGTAGAGGCGCCGGTCGGACTTGTCCCGTGTTTTTTACGGGATTCGCCCCGAAACTAGGTCTCGGGGTTGCAGACTTCCGCCTTATGAAATTTTAAATTTTCCTTTTTTATCTTTGATCTCTTTTTCCCTTTTCATCGCATCTGTTTTAAATTCATATACTTCAGTATAAATTATTTTCAAAGGTCTTCTATTTTTTGTTGATTTAACTTTGCCAGAATTATGTTCAAGAATTCTTCGTTCGAGATTATCGGTAAAACCAATGTAACGTTTGTTATCTTTTTCACTTAGTAAAATATAAACAGTATACATTGTTTTGGGAAGGAAGTTAGAGGCGCCGGTCGGATTCGAACCGACGAATAGAAGTTTTGCAGACTTCCGCCTTGGACCACTTGGCTACAGCGCCTTCTAAGAAAAATATTTTATGAACAATTAACTTCTATGTAATTTTTTAGTTTGTATTAATCAACAACTTCTTTAAGTCTTGGGACTTCCGCCTTAGACCACTCTTGCCTACCGGAGGTAGGTGAAGCTACGGCGCCTTAAAATATTAGAAAAAAAATCCCGATAAAATCGGGATTATCAAGAGCGGGAAACGGGACTCGAACCCGCGACATCAACCTTGGCAAGGTTGCGCTCTACCAACTGAGCTATTCCCGCATACAAATTTTTTTAGAACATTTTTTATCTGGGCCTAAAAAACCGATCTAAGACCTGATAAATCTTTGCGCTCTACCAATCCGTCCCGATAAAGTCGGGACGAGACCTCGTCTCGCAATAGTGAGACGGGCTGAGCTATTCCCGCATATCATTCTGTTAAGAACTTAAAAATTGTGGTTCAAATATAATAGTCTGCATTATTCTTAGCAAATTTCTATTACGATATCTATACACGGGAACCGTGGATAAATCCTCTGTAAGGGATTGACTGCTGTACCGTTACAAATGCCCTTTTATCAACACCTTCAACTAAGTTTATCAAATCTTTCATGAATCTTCTCTTGATAATTACCAATAAAATTGAGACCCCACCTGAACTTCCTTCTGCCGGAAGTATTGTAACCCCAAATTTTGCGTTCCTCAATTTATTCGCAATCGTATCTGTTTGATGAAGCGACACAATATTAACTTGCACATATCCAAGCGCAACTTTTTGCTCGAGTGTTATGCCTAAAATATTTCCTAATGCAAAGCCGATTGCATAACCAATCAAGTTAATTGTGTGATCCATATGTTGAACAATATAACGCATAGCAAATATCCAGATTAATACCTCGAAGAAACCGACTAAAGCTGCGTAATATTTTTTTGCCTGAACCACTAAAATTGTTCTAAATGTTCCTAGCGTTACATCTGCTATACGCATACACATTATTATTAACGCACCGAGTATTACCGATAAAGACATTTTTTTGCTGCCTATAATTAATTACAAATTAAATTTTATCTTTGCTGTGCAAATTTAACATTATAAAACTAAATGTACGAAACTGAAAGAAAAGAACTTGTTGAGCAGCTTAAAAAAAGAGGAATTACTAACCAGGCTCTCCTCGATGCATTTTTAAAATTGGAAAGACATCAGTTTGTACCGGATGTTATTAAACCGCATGCTTATAACGATGTTGCATTGCCGATAGGATATGGACAGACAATTTCCCAACCTTACACAGTTGCTGTTATGACCCAAGCCCTCGATCCAAAACCGGGACAAAAAGTATTGGAGATTGGTACCGGCTCCGGATTTCAGGCTGCGCTTCTTTATCAAATGGGAGTGAGAGTATTTACAATTGAACGGAACGAAAAACTTTATAACCGTGCTTTAAAAATTTTTGATAGATTGGAATTAAAAATTGCTGCACGCTGTAGTGATGGTTCACTGGGATGGGAGGAGTTTTCTCCATATGATGGTATTATTGTAACAGCCGGAAGTCCCGGTGTACCAAATTATCTTAAAAAGCAGCTTGCCATTAATGGCAAAATGGTCATTCCAGTTGGCGATAAATTTACACAGACATTAAAGATCCTTACTAAAAAATCCGTTACTGAATTTCAAACAGATGAAATTCCTTACTTCGCTTTTGTTCCTTTGATTGGGAAAGAGGGATGGAACGAAAAGTAATTGTTATTGTCGGTCCCACTTGTTCTGGTAAAACAAAAACGGCAATTGACCTTGCAAAAAAAATAAACTCAGAAATAATTTCGGCAGACAGCCGCCAGGTATACAAATATTTAAATATCGGGACGGCAAAACCAACCACAGACGAATTATCCCAAATAAAACACCACCTAATTGATTGTTTCTCCCCGGATGAAGATTACAATGTAAGTAAGTTTGAACAAGATGCTTTGCAGATTATAGACTCATTACATCAGCAAAATAAAATACCTATTGTAGCCGGCGGTTCAGGTTTATACATAAGGGCACTTGTTGATGGTATTTTTGATGCTGCTGATAATGATGAAGAATACCGGGAAGAGTTGAATACAAAAAGAGAGCGATTCGGGAACGAATTTCTTTATAATGAACTTAAGAAAGTCGACCCTGAAAGCGCATCTAAAATGCTGCCGCAAAATTGGAAACGGGTGATGCGCGCACTCGAAATTTTTCATGTTACCGGTCAACCGATCTGGAAATTACAAAATGAACATGAGCGTGAATCGAATATTGTATTTTATCAATTCGGTCTTGAATGGAAAAGAGAAACATTATATCAAAATATTAATGCCCGTGTTGATAAAATGATAGATAAAGGTTTAATTGACGAGGTAAAACAAATTCTTCAAATGGGCTTTCCAAAAAATATTAACTCACTGAACACGGTTGGTTACAAAGAAATTATTTCGCATCTCGAAAATGAAATTAGTTTAGAACGAGCAGTTGAATTAATCAAACGCAACACACGGCATTATGCAAAAAGGCAGATGACATGGTTCAGAAAAGACAATAGGATTAATTGGATCAATTGCGATGGCCCTAAACGTATTGAAGATATTATATCGGTAATTCTAAAAAAATCATTAGGCACTTAGAGAATCAATTTATAATTTACGATGTGAATCATTAACGACTGCAATTTCCGGTTACCACTGAATAAATTAATCATGTAAAAAAAATTAGAGGGTAACATGATTGGAATTGTTGGTTACGGCTCTTACCTACCGCGCTACCGCATCAAATCAGAAACAATAGCTAAACAATGGGGAATGGATTCCGGGGCAATTAAACGGGGATTGATGTTGTATGAAAAAACCGTTCCGGCACAAGATGAAGATACAATAACGATCTCTGTTGAAGCAGCAAAAAATGCTTTGGCGCGTGCACAAATTGATCCGCAAAAGATCGGTGCTGTTTATATCGGTTCGGAATCGCATCCGTACGCTGTAAAACCAAGCGCAACAGTTTTAATCGATGCTCTTGGAATTGGTCCGCATGTTCACGTAGCGAGTTATGAATTTGCATGTAAAGCCGGTACTGAGGCGATGTATGTTGCATACAGTTTGGTTAAAGCCGGTGAGGTTGAATATGCACTCGGTATTGGTGCTGATACATCCCAGGGTGCGCCGGGTGATGCACTGGAATATTCCGCTTCTGCTGGTGGTGCCGCTTTTATTATGGGAAAAGAAAAAGTTATAGCTGAAATTTTATTCACGCATTCTTTTACTTCCGACACACCTGATTTTTGGCGGCGCGAACACGAATATTATCCGCGCCACGCCGGAAGATTTACTGGTGAACCCGCTTATTTCAAACATATTACGAATGCTGCTAAAAGTTTGTTAGAAAAATCCCGGATGATACCGAAAGATTTTCAACATGCTGTATTCCATATGCCTAATGGAAAATTTCCACAAGAAGTGGGAAAGAAACTCGGTTTTTCAAAAGAACAAATGGAAGTCGGCTGGATATCTCCATGGATGGGCAACACTTATTCGGGTTCTTCACCTACTGGTTTAGCAGCAATACTTGATGTCGCAAAACCGGGAGACAAAATTTTTATGGTATCGTTTGGTTCAGGTGCCGGGAGCGATGGATTTATTTTTAGTGTAACTGACGAAATAAAATATGTTCAAAATCTTGCACCGAAGTTGAGGGACTATTTGGATGACAATAAAATTTACCTTGATTACGGTCAGTATGCAAAATTCAGAAAGAAAATTATTGTTAATGAGTAGGAGGAGATAAGATGTTGAATGAAATGAATTCGCCAAAGGCGAACCGCTTAGCGGGAGGAGATGTGGCTGTAATTGGTGTTGGGATGACAAAATTTGGTGAACTTTGGAATAAATCGCTCCGCGATATTTTTGTTGAAGCTGCAATGAAAGCAATTGAAAATTCGGGAGTAGATCATATTGATTCTATGTATGTCGGTACAATGTCTGGTGGATTGTTTGTAGGACAAGAACATGTTGGTGCTGTAATGGCTGATTATCTCGGTTCGGTTCCAATACCGGCAACAAGAGTTGAATCTGCTTGTGCATCGGGTGGTGCGGCATTTCGTTCTGCATTTTTTGAAGTTGCATCCGGGTATAGCGAAATTGTTCTAGCCGGAGGCGTAGAAAAAATGACGGATGGCGCCGATGTAACCGACGCACTTGCTACCGCTGCCGATCAAGAATACGAAGTATATCACGGAATAACTTTTCCCGGGTTGTATGCAATGATGGCACGCGCCCATATGCATCAATATAAAACTACACGTGAACAGCTTGCGCATGTAGCTGTTAAGAATCATAAAAACGGGTCATTGAATCCCAATGCGCAGTTTCGTTCACAAGCTACACTTGAACAAGTTATGAACTCAACTATGGTAGCTGATCCGTTGCGACTTCTCGATTGTTCGCCGGTTAGTGATGGTGGAGCGGCTGTAATACTTTGTTCATTAGAATATGCAAAAAAATTGAAAAGACCTTTTGTTAAAGTGAAAGCATCTGCCCAGGCATCAGGGACTATAGCACTCCACAGCAGAGAAAGTTTGACGAGTTTGGATTGTGTCTCGGTGGCTGCTAAAAAAGCATTTAAACAATCAAACATCAAACCGTATGATATAAACTTTGCCGAAGTTCATGATTGTTTTACTATTGCCGAGATTATTGTAACCGAAGACCTTGGATTTTTTGAAAAAGGAAAAGGTGGAATTTCGGTTGAACAAGGATTAACATCACTAAATGGGAAAATTCCAATCAATACAAGTGGAGGTTTAAAAGCTAAAGGTCATCCCGTTGGTGCGACTGGCATAGCACAAATCATAGAGTGTTACGAACAATTAACCGGTAACGCCGGTGAGCGGCAAATAAAAAATGCAAAGTTAGGATTAGCGCAAAACATGGGTGGTTCTGGCGCAAGTTGTACAATTCACATTTTGGAGGCAATATGATCAGTCCTAAATATCATCGTGAAATACCACAGCGTTATCGTCTTGAAGCCGGTAAATGCAAGCAATGCGGAACTATTTCATTTCCCCCAAGATTGATTTGTCCGAAATGTAAATCAAAAAATTTCGAGACTGTCCAATTGAGCAGAGAGGGGAAAATTTTAACTTTTACAATCATCCGTGTTGGTCCGGATAAATTTTCCAAAGAAACACCTTATGTAGTTGCCATTATTGAATTGAATGATGGTGCTCGTCTAACTGCACAAGTAACGGATTGTGATGTTAATAAAGTTGAGATTGGAACAAAGGTTAAACTTGTATTTCGTAAAATTCAGGATGAAGGGAAGTGGGGGCTGCATTGTTATGGGTATAAAGCAATTCTAATTTAGAACTTGTCCGCCGCCCGCTCCGACGATGCGGAAGCGAGGCGAGTCTAGTTTGGCGGATTGAAAATTGAGAATGGAGAATTAAGAATATTTCTACAAGAAAGATGGTGAACAATTAATTGAGAGTAATAAATTTCGTTGAGAATTTTGTAAAAGCACTTTCGCAAATTGATTATCAGTATCAATCAGTAAGGAAAATTTTTGGATTACCTTTGCTATCTATAAATCTTGGATTCGATGGTAATAATGAAATGCGTAAAGCAAAAGGTATCGTTGCTATTGGTACAAATGCCGTCGGAATTTTTTCAGTTGGTATATTCAAATCGATAGGGATAGTTTCTGTCGGGATTATTTCGTTAGGTTTTGGTACAGTAAGTTTATTTAGTGTTGGCTTAATAACGATTAGTGTGCTTGGACTTGGAATTGTGTCTGTTTCAATTTTTGCGTTAGGATATTTGGCGATAGGTGTGTTTGCACTTGGATATAAAAGTATTGGTATAATAGCAATCGGCAAAGAAGTAGTAGCGATTATTGGGGTCGGAGTACAAATAGATTCCCTTTTTAAATTTTAGTTTTTTGTCTTTGCGAAATTTTTATTTTGCATTCTTTGCGTTATCCACGGCGGCGGATTAAACACAGAGAAGACGTAGAGTGCACAGAAAAATAATTTATTAGACAAAGTACAAATCGACATCATAAAGCTATTAACTTTTTATTTATTTCTTCATTCAAAAGATTGAATCTATTTTCTAAATAAAATTTTCTTTCCTTTGTATAAATCACCAAATACAGATAAATAACAATTTTGTTAATTAAGAGCATTTACAAGTTTCCTCACCTCATTTTTATTCCAATCTTACCTTTCATATCTTTACACAAAAAAAATGGAGAATGATTGTGGCTTCCATGTCTATGGCAAAAGACAAAATTCGTATTGCATCCGGACAAGGATTTTGGGGTGACCTTCAATCCATTCCTTTACAGCAAGCAACAAAAGGACAGATCGATTATTTGATGATGGACTTCCTTGCAGAAGTTACCATGTCCATTATGCAGAAACAGAGAAAGAGAAATCCGGCTGCCGGTTACGCCAAAGATTTAATCCATATAATGAAAGATTTATTCCCTCATATTGTTGATAAAAATATAAAAGTAATTACAAACGGCGGCGGTGCTAATCCCCTTGGTTGCGTTGATGAACTTGTTAAATGCGCTAACAAACACGGATTGCATGGAATAAAAATCGGGGTTGTATATGGCGATGATATTCTCGATTCGATCGATCAATTAATCGAACAAGGTGCCGGGCTCAATAACATGGAATCACATCAAAATATTTCTACTGTAAAAGATAAGCTGATCAGCGCTAATGTTTACTTTGGCGCACGACCTATTGTTGAAGCATTAGAAAAAGGTGCGCAGATTATTATTACCGGAAGAACGACAGATACTTCTCTTACTTATGCACCAGTGATTCATGAGTTCAAATGGAATTGGGATGATTGGGATAAACTTGCAGCCGGAGTTATTGCCGGTCACCTATTAGAGTGCGGCGGACAAGCGAGCGGCGGTAATTTTTTAGGAGACTGGAAATCAATTCCTGATCTTGCGCATATCGGCTTCCCGATTGCCGAAGCTTATCCTAACGGTGATTTAGTAATAACGAAGCATGAAGGTACCGGTGGGAAAGTTTCTGTTGAAACTGTCAGCGAGCAGCTACTTTATGAAATTGGTGACCCGACAAATTACATCACTCCCGAATGTATTGCTGATTTTACTTCAATTAAACTTGAGCAGCAATCGGAAAACCGTGTTAGAGTTTTTAACATTAAAGGAAAACCGGCAACTGAATTTTATAAAGTTTCGATGGCATATCACGATGGTTATTCGACTGTAGGTAATTTAACGTATTCATGGCCTGATGCTTACGAAAAAGCTAAAGCTGCCGATCAGATACTTCGTACACGTTTAACAGATTTAGGATTGAAATTTGATGAGGTTAGAACTGAATACGTGGGGCTTAATTCTTGTCATGGTCCCTTATCAAAAATTTA
>DYJK01000098.1 GCA_020723165.1 Melioribacter roseus
ACTCAACTTCTTTGCCAACTCTCTTGAGTTATGCAACAGACTCTTTAGGTCGTGGACATAAATTAGAAAGAGATATTGACTTTAGTCGCATTTAAAAATTCAATTGTGGCTAAAGCTAAGCAGTTTTTTTGGATTCATTACCCCCGACATAAATGTCGGGGCAATTTAAAACATAGCTTGCGTAATTACAGTAATTATTAAATCTATTCACAAAAACTTTTTTCGTTTGCTGGTTTAGTGATGTGGCAGAATGAAAATAGTTTGTTCGAATGACACGATTAAGAAGAGATGTTTGAAATGACTGAAGTGGAATAGAAATCATTAATGCCCTCACAAATTTTCTTTTGTCATAAAGCCCTCTTCATGACAACCGGCTAAAGATGATACTAAAAATAAAAGAATTCTATACAAAACACTTTTTGAACATTTCACCTAAAACATTTATTCTATTTATAGTTTCTATTCTTTCCAAAATAATTCTGAATTAAATTACCTATAAAAGCAAATAGTAAACCATCCAACAGCGACGCAATAACTACCATTCCCGGAGCTATCTCATCTTCAGGTGGAATATTACCAAGGAAGACTAATTTAAACATTAAAAGAAAGCCAATTACACCCAGAATAAAGCCGCTAATTTTACCGGTTTTGTTTTTCATATTATTTTTTCTGCTAATAAAGTTATTGATTTTAGAGTTATAAACCTTTCGTTTTCTGAAGCATAAGAAAATACAATATTATACTCCTCTATGATAAAGGAAAGAATTAAATTTATCCATATTTAGAAAGCTTATTCTTATTTTTCCCACCCATCAGGACCGGGTAAACCGGATAGCAGCGCAGACCCCGATGGTCTTTCAGGCCTTCGGGGTCGTGAATTTTTTGCACTCTGCAGCAAAAGTTTTTGTTCGTATTGACGAAAAGTAAAGTGCGCTAATCCCCCAGCTCTTTCAAAAGTAACTGAAAGTCTTCCGGCAGTTCGGAATCGAGAGAAATTTTTTCTTTTGAATGGGGATGAATAAATCCGAGCGTTTTTGCGTGGAGTGCCTGGCGAGGCATCACCTCTAATAAATTTTCAACGTGACTTTTCATTTTTGCAAGATCGAATCCATAAACAATTTTTCTGCCCCCGTAGATTGGATCACCAAATATTGGATGTCTGATATGTGACATGTGAACCCGTATCTGATGTGTTCTACCAGTTTTAAGTCTTAATTTAACCAACGAAGTAAAATCAAATTCTTCTATAACTTCATAAAAGGTGTGCGCAAACTTTCCTTCGGTTTTACTAACAGCAAATATCTTTCTGTCTTTATTACTCCGCGCAATATTACCAATTACTTCTCCCTTTCGTTCTTTGAATTTTCCCCAGCATACTGCCCAATATTCACGTTCTATTGTGTGTGTAGAAAATTGTTTGGCAAGCTGCGCGTGTGTCCATTCATCTTTGGCAATCAGTAATAGTCCGCTTGTATCTTTATCAATCCGGTGAACAATGCCCGGTCTCCCCGGTTCATTAAGATTGCTAAGTTTTTTTGTATAGTGAAGAAGTGCATTTACAAGTGTGCCGCTGTAATTACCAAGCGATGGATGTGCAACCATTCCAGCCGGTTTATTTACAACTAAAAGGTAATCATCTTCATAAACAATATTAAGTGGAATATCCTCGGGTTCTGTTTCTTCGGGGCGCGGAGATGTTGGGATTACTACTTCAATAGAGTCGCCGGGATTGACGAGATAATTTGGCTTAACAAAAACACCGTTGACTGTTACACAATTTGCTTTGATAAGTTTTTGAATTCTAGTACGTGTAGCGTTTTCGACTGAGTTGGCAAGAAATATATCGATCCGTTCTTTCTTCTTTCCATCAGGTAATAAAAAACTAAATCTCTTTTCGGTTACTATCTTCGCCATCACTAACCGATTCATTAGAGGTGACTAATTCCGTTTCAGCCGGTACTTGATCATTTGTTATAACCGGATTTAATTCTTCCGCAGCAATATCAATCTTACCCGGTTCGGTAACTTTCTTTTCTTCTGTAGACTTATGAAAAATAATTAACAGTATAACCCCGATTGTAACAGAAGAATCAGCAATATTAAATATTGGAAAGCGCTCGTAAGTTCTGCCGAAAATTGTAAAATCAAAAAATTCTACATTAAAAAAATCTACAACTTTACCGTAAAAGACCGGGGCATAACCATAGAAAACGCCGTAAAATGTTCTATCAATTAAATTACCAATTGCACCGCCAAGTATAAAAGCGAGTGCCATTCTTACAACTAACTTTTGTTCTTTAGATTTATATAAATAGTAATAAATACCTACGCTGGCTATCAAGGAAAATAAAGAAAGTAAAAGTTTGGATGATTCGTTAACATCAATTCCGAATGCGAGCCCGGGATTTTCTACGAAAGTTATCTGAAGAAAATCACCGAACACATTTATACTTTGTCCGTAATTCATTCCAGGCGATGTAATATTGAGTAAAGGTATTGTACCGCCTTTAACAAAGAACTTGGTAACCTGGTCTAAGATTACAATGAACATGGAAACATATAATACTTTCAAATCGAAACTCTCTATGTAATGGAATTAATTAGACTGCATCTTTTGTTTGACTTGCAAACAATGCTGAGTATGCGGAACAGCCATCAATCTATCTTTAGGAATTAACGGGCAAGTCGGGCATAAATTCTGCGGTTCATCAATACACTCAATACAGATACCGTAAGTACCGTTTTCAATTCTTTGAAGTGCATCATCAAGATAACCGAGAAATTTATTTTCCCTTTGAGCCCACAAATAAAGTTTTTCGCGTTCCATAGCATCAGTACCTTGCTCAGCCATGTGAAGTGAGTAAGGTGAATTTTCATTTACATACTGTCCGGTAGTAGTATCC
Organism: Melioribacter roseus; assembly: GCA_020723165.1. Taxonomy (GTDB): domain Bacteria; phylum Bacteroidota; class Ignavibacteria; order Ignavibacteriales; family Melioribacteraceae; genus DYJK01. Next base: position 2,904 of record DYJK01000098.1, read on the forward strand.
ATCATCTGTTCTTTGAGTGCTTGAAGCTGATCGATAATCTCGTTACGCTTATCTAAGATTACTTTTCTAAAATCTTCCAGATCCTTTTTGGAATAACCGTGAATTTTCCTGACCTTTTTTGTTGGAGAGATCACTTCAACTTGTTTAGTAGCGGCTCTTTTCGGTTTTGCAGCTTTCTTAACCGGTGCTTTTGCCTTTACCACTTTTGCTTTCGGTTTAGCGGTCTTTTTTGTTTGAGCTGCCGCTTTCGGTTTAGCAGTGGTTTTCTTTACTTTCTTTTTATCGGCTTTTTTTGCCATGGTGCCTCCATAACATCAATTTTTAATTAACTACTTTAGATATTGTAATATTACAATCATAATCGCCAATTTTCCAATCTTGTTTAAAACCATCTACATCAGAATTCTCTTTTATACTTTCTGCAAGAACTTCGTTACTAATATAATCAGAAAACTTATTAACAAATTCAATTAATTTTTTATCCCCTTTAACAAAAACATTTACCCTATCAATTACATCGTAACCGGCATCTTTTCTCATATTCTGTACACGATTTACAAATTCACGTGCATAACCTTCGGCAATTAAATCATCCGTAAGTTCAGTATCAATGGCAACAGTTACACCTTCTTCGCTTTCTACGAGCCATCCTTCAATTTCGTGACTTACAATCTCAACATCTTCTTTGCTAATACTAACTATTTGTCCTTCGATGTTCAAATCATAAGCGCCGGTTTTTTCAATTTGATTGATCGCCTCTTTATTCAATTCCTTGATTGCATTTGTTAGTGCTTTAACAAGTTTGCCATATTTTGGTCCAACAACTTTGAAGTTAGGTTTTGCTGTCTTATTAACTATACCGGAATCATCTTCTAAAATTATCAACTCTTTGATATTAACCTCTTCCAAAATCACATCTTGCATTTGAGCTAACGACTCTCTTTTACTTTTATCAACAACAACCATCATTTTCAAAAGTGGCTGGCGGACTTTTAGATTATGTTTTGCTCTCATCGAACGTGCTAAGTAAACGACTCTTTGCGCAATATCCATCTTCTCTTCTAATTCCAATTCAAAATAAGTTGGTTTCGGATATTCAACAAGATGAACAGAATCATAATTCTCTAATTTGGTTGCTTGATTCAAATTTTGGTAAATCTCTTCAGCAATGAAAGGTGCAAACGGCGCCGATAATTTTGAAACAGTAATCAGGCATTCATGTAAAGTTTGATATGCAGATAATTTGTTTTTATTTACTTCCGATTTCCAGAAACGTCTTCTGCTTCTCCGTACATACCAATTTGATAATTGATCAATTGTAAAGTTTGAAACCAATCTTGCTGCTTTCGTTACATCGTAGTTATTCATTAATTCTTCATATTCTTTAACGACGGAACTTAATTTTGAAATAATCCATCTGTCAATTTCGGGTCGTTCGGTGTAAGGTACCGTTGGTCCAGAGTGATCGAACTTATCAATGTTTGCGTAGAGAACTAAGAAAGAATATGTATTTATCAATGTTCCAAAAAATTTACGCTGTACTTCAAGAATTCCTTCTTCATCAAATAAGGTAGGTTTCCATGGCGGGCTTGTTGTTACCAAGTACCAACGCGTAGCATCTGCACCGTACTTATCAAATAATACAAAAGGATCAACAGTGTTACCGCGCGATTTGGACATCTTCTGTCCTTCTTTATCGAGGATCAACTCATTAACAATTAAATTCTTATATGTAACGCTATCAAAAAGCATAGTTCCTATTGCATGTAAAGTATAAAACCAACCACGTGTTTGATCGATACCTTCGCAAATAAAATCACAAGGATAATTCTCCTTAAAGTGGTCCTGGTTTTCAAATGGATAATGGAATTGTGCGAAAGGCATTGCACCGCTATCAAACCAAACATCTATCAGTTCCGGTGTGCGCTTATAAATTTTTCCGTTCCGTTCAAACATTACTTCGTCTGCAAAAGGTTTGTGCAAATCGATTTCTTCAATCGATAAATCTTTTACCAAAATTTTCTTTCCGTTCTTTTCAACAAACCCCTCTTTAAGCTCAGCGATAGAACCGATACAGAACATATCTCCATCTTCGTTAAGCCAAATAGGCAGTGGAGTTCCCCAATATCTATCTCGCGATAAAGACCAATCTTTATTTTCTTCCAGCCAGTTGCCAAATCTGCCCGATCCAACTTCGGGAGGACACCAATTAATTGTATTGTTTAGTTCAATCATTCTTTGTGCAATATCGGTTGTACGAATATACCAGCTATCGCGTGCATAATAGATCAATGGATTATCACAACGCCAGCAGTGCGGATAGGAGTGGAGATAATCATTTGTTGCACGATAGATCAATCCGCGTTCTTTTAAATTTCTTAGAATGTCCGGGTCGGCTCCTTTTTCTTCATGAGTCTCAAACTGTATTGATTTAACTAACCTCCCGGCAAAGTCAGTTACTTGTTCGGTAAATCTTCCACTTTTAGTAACGGGCTGTAAGAAAGGAAGATCAAATTTCTTTGATACTTCATAGTCATCGGCACCAAAAGCCGGTGCAATGTGCACTACGCCGGAACCATCTTCTGTACTTACAAAGTCTCCCGGAATAATATACCACGCACGTTTATTTACCTCGATATAATTGAATAACGGCTCGTAATTACGATCTAATAATTCAGTTCCTTTTAATTCTTTGAGCAGCTCATAATCTTCCTTGATAACCGATAACCTTGCTTTTGCAAGATACATGATGCCATGTTTCTCAGTTTTTATTTTCACATAGTCGATATCGGGACCTACAGCAAGAGCAACATTGGAAATTAAAGTCCATGGCGTAGTAGTCCAAACTAAAATAAAAGCATCTTCATCTTTGAGTTTGAATTTTGCATAAACATTCGGGTCTTGAACTTCATCATAACCCAGTGCAAGTTCGTGTGAAGAAAGAGGGGTTTCGCAGTGCGGACACTGCGGAACAATTTTGAACCCTTTATAGATCAAACTTTTTTTGAAATACTCGGAAAGTGCCCACCAGACAGATTCAATGTAATCATTCGTGCAAGTGATATATGGATCATCAAGATTTATCCAATAACCCATTCGCTCGGTTAAAGTGCGCCAACCTTCTTTCATTTCGATATGATGGTAAACCAAATCTTTTGCCTTTTTGTTGAAAGCCGCAACACCATACTTTTCGATATCAGATTTTTGTGTAAAGCCAAGTTCCTTCTCAAGTGCAATTTCAATTGGAAGACCATGTGTATCCCAACCGGCTTTTCTGTGAACTCTATATCCTTGCAAAGTTTTATAACGACAGACTAAATCTTTTAAAGTACGTGCCATAACATGATGAATGCCGGGTCTTCCGTTTACTGTAGGCGGTCCTTCGTAAAATGTGAACGGTTTATTTTCACTTCTTGTTGAAATGCTTTTTTCGAATATTTGGTTCTGCTGCCAGAATTTTAGAATCCGTTCTTCTATTTCCGGATAAACTATTTTCTCATCGAATTGCTTAAACATCTTTTGTCTCAATAAATGAATAAAAATTTATATGATTTAAAATTTTATAGACTTTCCTAAATAAAAGAACCGATTCAACACTCAATCACTCTCTTACTCTTCTTCCGATTCGTATTTTTTTATTAATTCTCTTTCGGCTGAAATAAATTCCTTCAACCGTATTTCAATTTGTGTTTTTCTTTCAAGCATATCTTCAACGGTATTTTGAGTATCATACAACATCCGGTCTGCTTTTATTCTTGCATCCTCAATTATAAGATGGGCTTCATGCTGTGCATTAGCGATCAGCTTTTTAATCTCATCGGCTTTATTCTTGTTGGCTTCACTATCTTTCTGGAGCTGGATAATTTCACAGACAGCCATACCGAAAAATCCTATCGAACCAAGCGTAATATTTCTAAGAATGTAAAGTATCATATTTTCAACGAGTAGATCGCTCAATCCAAAGTATTCGCTGAAAAATGAAATTAATAACACCGTTATAAATGCACTGGCAACAATAACAGCAAAAACAACTTTACCGCCGTGAACATAGCCGAGTGTTTTATTAATGAGCCAGCCGCAAGCAAACGAAAAAACCGAAAGAACAAACCAGACAGAAAAATTTTGATATCCGGCCTGGAATATATCAGTACTCAAAAAGTTTGATGCAAAAATTATTACTGCAAGCAACCCGGCTGTAGCATAATATACTGGTTTTCTTTCAATCATAATTCTTTTATTACCTCTTTCATGATCAAAGTCATTTTCGGTTCTGTTTCCATAGCAGCTGCAATTATTTCTTTTACATCAACGGGTTTTAATGTATCGGGGAAACATTCATCGGTAATGATACTTATTCCTAAAACTTTCATCCCCATATGATTAGCTACAATATTTTCCGGTATGGTCGACATTCCTACAACATCGGCACCAATATTTCTTAAGAATCTATACTCTGCCCTGGTTTCCAAATTCGGTCCCGGTACAGCAACATAAACACCTTTTTGAACTTTAATATTATTCTTAGCTGCAATGGTTTCGGCAAGCTTAATTAATTCATGATTGTATGCTTCGCTCATATCTGGAAAGCGCGGCCCTAATTCATCTTCGTTCTTACCGATAAGTGGATTATCACCGAGTAAATTGATGTGATCGGTCATAATCATAATATCGCCGCGTCTATAATTTGGGTTCATTCCGCCGCATGCGTTTGAAACAAGCAATGTTTTAACTCCCAGGTATTTCATTACACGAACCGGGTACGTGATCTGCTGCATCGTATAACCTTCGTAGTAATGGAATCTGCCTTGCATCGCAACAACATTCTTTCCGTTAATTTTTCCAAAGATCAACTTACCGTGATGTGATTCCACTGTAGATAGTGGAAAGTAAGGAAGTTCGGAATAATCAATCTCGTGTTCAATCTCAATCTCCTTCACCAAACCGCCCAAACCGGTTCCAAGTATAATCCCAATTTCGTAATTCTTAGAAGTTCTCTTTCTGATTACATCTAAAGTTTCATTAACCAGCTTCAATAATTCACTCATAAAAGTTTCTCCAATATATCATCAACATTTATATCGCTTTGTTCTTCTTTCTTTTCTGATTTCTTAAAGTCTTCTCTTCTTTTAGGTTTAGTTTCAATGCTTTCAATATTTAATTCAAGCAGACTTGATTGAGATTCTATCATAGCTTTTATGCGAGCAACCAGCAATTTTTTTTCTTCGCGTAGTTTTAAAACAGCATCGCGTATTGTATTAGCACTTTCTTTAGCTTTCTCGATCATTTGAGTCGCTTTCAATTCTGCTTCCTTCAGCATAAGTGCAGTCTGCTTCTTTGCCGAGTCAACTGCTTTCGTTGTCGATTCGGTAGCACTAAGCATAGCTGTCTGGAGATTCTTCTCAATTTTCTTGTAGTCTTTAATTTGTTCTTCGTATCGATCAATTTCAGTTTTCAATCTATCGTTATCACTCAACAGCCGTTCGTACTCGTCCGCTAATTTTTCGAGGAATGCTTTAACCTCATCCTTATCGTATCCGCGGACGGATTTGTTAAATTCTTGATTTTTTATTCCGAACGGTGTGAACTTCATTTTCCCTCTAATTAGTTATACTTTCTCTCGCCGAAAATTGCAGTTCCAATTCTCAGCATTGTAGATCCTTCCTCAATGGCTATCTCGTAATCGTTGGTCATTCCCATCGAAAGTTCTGCCAAATTGAACCCAAAACTGTTCAACTTCTCTTTTGTATTTCTTAGTTCAGCAAAGGAACTGCGAATCACTTTTTCATTTTCAGTAAAAGGTGCCATCGTCATTAATCCGGCTAACTTTACGTTGCTCAAGTTCATACAATAATCTGCAAGTTCTAAAATATCCTTCTCTTCTTTTAGCCCATACTTTGTAGTTTCATCAGAAGTATTAATTTCTAATAAAATCTTTTGGCATTTATCAATCTGTTTTGCCTTAGAATTAATTTCATCGGCAAGCTTAATCGAATCAACAGAATGAATATACTCAGCAGATTTTATAACGTACTTAACTTTATTAGTCTGAAGATGCCCGATAAAATGCCAAACAAAATTCCCGTTAATTAACTCGGCTTTGTCGCGTAATTCCTGGGCTTTATTTTCGCCAAGGTTATTAATACCGGAATCCAATGCTTCTACTATTATTTGGGCTGGTTGTGTTTTACTAACCGCAATCAATTTTATATCAGAACGATCCCTATTGCAATAACTGCATTTCAACCTAATCTTTTCTTCTAATATCTTAATATTTTCTGCAATCATCGCTAAAGTTAGGGGTGAAAAACTATCCCTTTTGGTTCTAAAAGTCAACGAAATATACATTAAATATAAGAAGAAATTAAGTTGAAGTGGAACGTAACTAAAGTCTTTGCCATATATTTTACTTGGAATTATTATAAACTATCTTTTAATTTATTAGTGAACTTGTGATGATTAGTCCTAAAAGCCACAAGAAAGGTTAAGTTTATTATAAATTCATAAATGAAATTTAATACATCGTTTAAATGTATACTGCTCTCTATTTTATCTGGTAATTATACAAATAGTGACCTGAAAAATTTTGTTAAGTTCTGTTACGCTTTTGCTTTCCCCCTGGTCAGTAAAAAACTATCTCTCGGAAAACTGAATCTAAAATTATTGGGGATGAGTCAAAATGAAATTGTATTTGATTGCATGGCGGATATATTCAGCCGCGATAACGAAGATAAATTCTATAAAATAAAAACTTATTTTGAAAACCTTAACAATTTACCTGAAAGTCTTTCCGAAGAGGAAATTATAATTGTCTTCAGACGATTTCTATTCAACGTAGTTAACAATAATATTATTCGTCTTTATTTCGAAACTGATCCAGTCTTAGGCAAGATATTACGTAATATGAAAATTGCACTAAAAAGAGATACGTCCTTTACGCAATTAGCAAGATTTAGTGATGTATATTTAGTACCTGATGGTATAGATGTGCTTTGGAATAAACCGCCATATATATTTGAACGGCTTCAAAATGATTTTTCTAAGATTGTGCTAATAGATGACACTATTCCCGAAATGATTAAGAAACTATATGATTTTATTGTCAACCAAGAAGAATATCAGAGAGCTGTTCCATTTGTTTCTGCGGCTATACTATTTAAGGAAGTTTATGTACTTGGATGGAAATCCGAAGTGCGAGAGATTACAAACAATATGAGCATAACTGATCTGGATAATGAGGATATAAAAGCTATCGTTAAAAAAGTTTGTACTAAGATAAAGAATTGTACATATCACACTTACGTTGATAAAGGCAAAGTTACGGAGCTTCTATTCTTAAAATATATTGATACCCTAAATGATATTTTAATAAACTCTTTTTCAACTATTGAAATGATTACAGATTCCTATTTCGAGAATTTAAAAACAAGAATCCCTGAATTGACAAAAGATGCTTATATAAAAGGCCACAAAAAGATAATTGAATATTTGGCAAAGATGGGAAAAGAAGAAATGAAAAATGAACTGCAGAAGTTATAATCTGCAATAAGGATTAAATGTAAGTATATGTTTCATGAATAACCCGACCTCCTCCTATATCCCCCTCCTTAGTAAGGAGGGGGAATTTAAGGGGGTGGTTAAATTAAACGACACAATAAAGTCGATGTATATGAAACACATTGATGAAAAAATACTTGAACTTTATGCGATGAATTCAGAACAAGTTCAATCAATCAGAATTGAAATTGAAGAACATTTAAAAGTATGTGCCGGCTGTTCTACGCTTTATGAGGAATTGAAAGAATACTATAGTGAAGTTGAGCCGCTACTTACAGAAAATTTTGACGAGAAAGCTTTGATTGTAAGTTCCAAAATGAATCTACCGGAGTTCACAAAAAAACATAGTATTTTAACATACATAGAAAATCTTTCCCCATTACCAGTAGTAAAATTTATACGGTACCACCCCGTTGCAACGTTTATTAGTTTTTCTGGATTAGTCATTGCAATCCTACTGTTGTTGATTCCGTATACTTCAACCAAAAAAGTAAATCCAGATTATGCCCGTGCAAAAGATGAATATTTGATTGCATACAGTATTGAGGGTGAACAGCTCTGGAAAAAGCATATTGGAGTTGGATATGATACTCAGAATCTTGAAGCATTATATGCTAACACTGATAATTATCTTACTGCTTATGATGTAAACAACGACGGTAAAAAAGAAATCATTACAATTTTTGGCTACGTAAAAAATATAAATAAAGAAAATCAGCTCATTTGTTATAACCCAGATGGCACTGAAAAATGGAAGTACGAATTCCACAGCCAAATAAAATATGGAGAAGAAACATTTACAGATAATTATAAAATTGCCTCATTCATTGTCGGGGATTTTGATAAAGATGGTAAATCTGAAATAATTGCGGCAACCCAACACACACCCTATTATCCATCTGCTATTTTGTGTTTAGATGCAGAAAGTGGAAAATTATTAAGTGAGTATTGGCATGCCGGACACATTAGTTCAAATATTTCTCAAAAAGATTTTAATAATGATGGAGTTGATGAAATTTTTTGCTTTGGGCAAAACAATGGACTCAACCTTGCGCCATTGTTAATTCTCGATCCACGTAATATTAACGGCTATTCCCCTTCTTCAAAAGAACTCATCCCGGAGAATATTACCAAAGGAACTGAAGTGTATTACATACTTTTCCCCAGATCCGATGTTAATATTTTAGAAGGAAGTAAAAGAAGTTATTGTACGGAATTAGAGTTTACTTCTGATGGGTATTTAAGAGTAGCAGTTTCTGAAAAATACGATCAAATAAAAAATTATTGTTTATACTACTTTTTTGATAGAGACATGAATTGTGTTAAAGTTGGAGAAGACGATAAGTTTACAGCACTCCACCAAAAACTTGAAGCCGAAGGAAAGCTCACTAAAAAACTTAACAAACAATACTACGAAGATCTAAGAAAGAATGTTCTCTACTGGAATGGAGTAAAGTTTGTTAAAGAACTTACAGTGAATAGGAATTATTTATAAAATGTAACCAAATAAAAGGAACTACTTTTCTATACCTAATTGAAACTCACTGTCAGAGTGGTATACTCTGGATAGTAATTTTTATAGAAAATTTCTGACGTGTAATTTAAATGATAGTAATAATTATAATAAACGTCTAAGAGTTTAAATCATTTTATATGAGGAATCTATATGAAAAATAATTACTGGCACATGAAAAAGACAGCGATTATAATTTCATTTATTATAACTTTATTTCATTTTCAAATCCTTGCACAAAATAAAGAAGCTGTTTCAAAATTAAAAAATGAGTATACCATCACTAACCTTATAATTGATGAAAATGGTGTCCCGTCTTACATTGAAGGCAACTTAACACCAAAAGGAGTTCTAGGCGAAGAAAAAGAGAAAGCACTTAAATTTTTTAATGAGAATAAAGATTTGTTTGGAATGTCAATACCAGAGAATGAATTAAAAGTTAAAACAATCGAAAAAGATGAATTGCAAATGATACATATAAGATTTAACCAATATTACAAAGACATTCCCGTTTATGGACATGAACTTATAGCACACTATGCTTCCAATGGAGAACTTAAAACAGTTAATGGATCTTTTCTGTCAGGAATTAATATCCCCAATAATCCTACCATAAATGTAGCCTTTGCTAAACAAAAAGTTATTTCGGATATCTCTTCCAACTTTCGGGGTTCAAGTTACAATGTTACTGAAGCAAAACTTTATATATATAAGTTTCAAAATAATATTTATCTATCTTGGCTTGTAAGAATTTCATTGGAAAACCCTAGCGGGCGATGGGAATATTTTGTAAATGCAGTTAACGGTGATTTGATTTATAAAGCTAATAGGTTAATGAAAATGAGCACGCGATGTATAAGGAACAAGAAAAAATTATAAATAACATAATTTTATTGAGGCAAATAATGAATAAATTATTGCTGTGCACCGTATTAATAATTGTCTTTGCAGATATTGTATTTTCTCAGAAATCCATTTCTGAAGTATATCGAGAAGAAGGAAAAACCTCGACAAATATAAACTTGACTAAATCAGTTAGCACAGCTAGTACCAATAACTTTGGATTAAATTCTAAATCTATAGGTGATTTATTAGCATTTCCAGATTTAACATCTCCTTATATGTACTGGCAATATTCGCCAGTTACTGAAGGAGATGCATTTTGGATTAAAGCTGATGTAAAGAATAATGGACAAGCTGCGGCGGGTGCAAGTTATGTAAAAGCATATTTATCCACAGATAATAATTTTGATGTAGCAAATGACTATTATCTCGGGGAGAAACCGGTAAATGCCCTTGCAGCAGGTTCAACACAAACGATAGAATGGGATTTTAATTTCCCAAATATTGGTTCAGGAACATATTCAGTATGGATAGTAGTCATAGTTGATTCACGCAATCAAATTACAGAATCTGATGAAAGTAATCCATGGAAAGCTTATACTAGTTTCTCAGCAAAGGATCCAACAATAGGTGGATCATTGCAGATAACAGTACAAAATATCGATGGAACATCAACTCCTCTACCAGGTGTGAATGGATCAGTTAAGCTTTACAATAGTAGTAATCAATTAGTAAGTACACAATCTACAAGTAGCAGTGGAGTAGCTACTTTTACAAACGTATCTGCAGGTACGGGTTATTATTATAAGGTTTATCATAACCCCAATAATCCAACGACAATTTTTGGACAAGAATATTGGGGACAGAAAACGGGAATTACTATTAACACTGGTCAAACAACAACAGAAACATTTAAAAGAAATATGCCATATGGCAATGGTACAGAATTTCATGTATTCAATAATAGTACAAATCAAGAAATCCCCATTGGAGGAAATGTTAATTCTGGTACACAATTAAAAATAACTTTTACTGTCGTTAATCCAAACTTCAGTGGTGCAGCAAGTCAAAGCGTAAAGGGCAAGGTGGTTATAGATCGAGATAAAACATCAAATTACGATTTTGACCAGACGAGCAGTAGCCAAACCGTATCAGTAGGCAGTTCTACTGTTTTTACTTACTATTATACACCAACTCAAACCGGCTCATATTATCGAGTTTCAGGAACATTTACTAATGTAAATGGTACGGATACTTACACCG